>JASMLZ010000062.1 GCA_030748435.1 Gammaproteobacteria bacterium
CCCAAGTCTCAGCACATACGCGCGTCAGCGCAGCTGTCAGAGTGGTTTTACCGTGGTCAACGTGACCGATGGTGCCGACGTTTACGTGCGGCTTACTACGTTCAAACTTTTCTTTAGCCATTTTAGCCTCCGACTTTGAGCGGCTCTCCAACATCTGTTGAATTGAATACCGCAGATAACAAGAAGGGTAGACATATCACTATATCTACCCTTCGGATAATTCTTCGTGCTCCACCTAACCATCTTTTGCAAGACAAAATGGAGCTCTAGGGCGGAATTGAACCGCCGACCTCACCCTTACCAAGGGTGCGCTCTACCCCTGAGCTACTAGAGCTTGTACGCACTTAAGCTGCTGTTGCCAGCACCCTGATGGAGCGGGTAGCGGGAATCGAACCCGCATCTTCAGCTTGGAAGGCTGAAGTAATAGCCATTATACCATACCCGCTAGAAATTGGTGGTGGGAGGTGGATTCGAACCACCGAAGCTTACGCGTCAGATTTACAGTCTGATCCCTTTGGCCACTCGGGAACCCCACCACATTCTAGTTAAGGCAAATGGTGCCGGCACGAGGAGTCGAACCCCGGACCTACTGATTACAAGTCAGTTGCTCTACCGACTGAGCTATACCGGCTAATTGCCCTGCCCTTACTCAGGAGGCGCGTATGATACTCAACTCACCGCACTGATGCAACACCTAAAAAAGATTTTTTTTAAAGTTTTTCAAGGTGTTCCGCGATACTGAGCCATACCTGCCTATGCTTGGCTAGGGATCTAGCAGAGCCCATCATACAGGCAAGCCAAAAGGCCGTCCAGCACCAACTCATCGATATAATCAATGGCCTGATTTGGCGTTAAAAACTCGCCATCGCCACCGGTTGCATAAACCTTATAACCCGATCGCAAAGCTTGCTCAGCGATAGCCCCAATGCCAAGCTCATGGAACTGCTGCGTACCCTTTAAAACAGCACCAGCGGTACTAACACCATAGCCAGCATGAGCTTCACTCTCTTGTTGTGTAAAAGCAATTTGTGCTGTGTCTTGTAGCAGACTTTGTGCCATTAAATGCTGGCCGGGTATGATATAGCCGCCTTCATGCTGACCACTAGCGGCAATAAAATCCACTGTACTGGCACTACCACAATCAATCACACAAGCTGACTGCCGGGTTAGCTGGCGAGTAGCTACCATAGCCAGCCAACGATCTACTCCCATACGGCTACAGTCAGCATAAGCATTGATCAGATCTTGCCATTGTGGCCGGGTATGGGCCTGCCGCCACTCAATCTGGTGCTGTACCGCCCAAGTCAGCAACTGGGCGTTAACTGCCTCACTGGCCACACTGGCAAACCACAGCGCCCTAGTGCCAGTCGGCAGCGCTTGTGATAACGCCTCTGCGGTTAGCCCTTTAGCCAGAATACTGCCCCGCTGAATCACTTCAGGCATAGCTTGTCCCGCATCATTGATATTATGCAGGCGCCATTTAAGACGGGTATTACCTATATCAACCAACAACATTAGTTACTTTCCCCTGCCTTATCTATCAGCGGTCGCAAGCTCACCTCACCACCGTGAAAACTTTCTAGCTGCCCTCCAACCTCTAGCAACAAGGCACCACTGGCATCCACCCCATGACATACCCCCGACACCCCTTGCTTGACACCATGCAAGTATACCTTCTGCCCCTGATAGATATGGTGCTGCTGCCAAGCCTGTTGTAACTCACCAAATCCTGACTCGGCAAAACAATGCAGGCGTTCAGCCAGAGCTGCCAATAAATGAGCCGCCAGAGCATTGCGTGCCAGCACATGACCAGCTGCGCGCAGACTGGTCCAGGGTTGATCAATAAGATCACAGTGCTGCAGATGCACATTAAGTCCAATACCAATCACCACCTGACAAGGACCTGTCGCATCGCCACTTAACTCCAGTAGTACGCCAGCCAGCTTCTTGCCCTGCAATAAAATATCGTTGGGCCACTTAAGTCCAGCACCTTGCACTCCCATGGACTGCAGAGCATCAACCACAGCCAAACCAACTACCAGGCTTAAGCCCTCCAAAGCCGCCACACCACCATCAAACTGCCAACCTACAGACAAAGCCAATTGCTGGGCGAAGGGTGACTGCCATTGACGCCCCAAACGACCACGCCCTGCCGTTTGTACCTCAGCAAACACTACCTGACCGTGAATGGTGCCAGCACCTTGCCGCTGCAGCAACAACTGATTGGTTGATGGAGTCGACATTAATAACTCCATAGCAAACAAGTTTGCTAACTGCGGGTTATGGCGAGTAATGGCTTCCAGATCCAATAAATCCAGCCCAGCAGGTATACGATACCCTTTACCTCGCACCCGGTGCACCTGAACACCTAGCTGCTCGATACCCTTTAACTGCTTCCACACGGCAGCCCGGCTCATTTGCAGACGCGCACCCAGATCGGTGCCAGAATGAAATTGCCCATCAGCCAACAGATGAAGTAATTGGTTAAGAGATGTTAACGACATAAAAATTAGCTGCTAATACCTTGCTAGACAGACATTATAATCGCAAAAGCCAAGCAAGGCCTGCAAAATTCCTCAGTCGGCGGTTGCAAACGCAGCGGCGCATTTCTAGGCAAGACGAATTTTGCAGGTATTCCCTCAGCAAAGTTTCGGCCAGCTTATTTTTTCTTGGCCTTTTTCTTTTGCTTTTGTACATGCTTCATCAAGCGTGCTTTCTTGCTCACCTGACGCTGAGTCAGTTGATTACGCTTACCTTCGTAGGGGTTATCCCCTGTACGGAACTCAAACCTTACAGGTGTACCACGAATCTTCAGGATCTTAATAAATTTATTTTCCAGATAACGTTTATAAGCATTGGGTAGCGATCTGGTCTGATTGCCATGTACGATAAACAGGGGGGGATTGGAACCACCAAGGTGGGCATAACGCAACTTTACCCGCCGACCATTAACCATTGGCGGCTGGTGATCCTGCACTGCATCTTCCAGTAAGGTGGTCAGCTTGTTAGTGCTCCATTTGGTAAAAGCACAGGCGTGAGCTTCCTCAATGGACTTATATAAATCACCTACACCTGAGCCATGCAATGCGGAAATAAAGTGAATACGGGCAAACCGCGCAAAATCCAGGCGAGTTTCTAGCTGGTGACGCACCTTGTCCTTATCATCTGCATGCATACCGTCCCACTTATTGACGGTAATAACCAAAGCTCGGCCAGCATCAATAACAAAGCCCAATAAATGCATATCCTGTTCAGTCAAGCCCTCATGGGCATCAACCACCAATACCACTACATGGGCATCCTTTATAGCCTGCAGGGTTTTCACTATGGAGAACTTCTCCACCGTCTCTTTTACCTTGCCACGGCGGCGCACACCGGCCGTATCAATCAGTGTATAAGGCTGGTCATTACGGCGATAGGGAATATAAATACTGTCACGAGTGGTACCCGCATGGTCAAAAACCACTACCCGGTCTTCGCCCAACATACGATTAACCAGAGTAGACTTGCCAACATTAGGGCGACCAATCACACCAATGCGAATGCCACCATCAACACTCTCCTGTGTCTCATCCGGCTCGGGAAAAGCCAACAACACATCTTCAATCAACTGTGAGACGCCTTTACCATGGGATGCGGCTATAGGCCTTGGCTCACCAACCAAACCCAAACCATAGAAGTCACCCAGGGCAACCATCTCATCAATACCATCGGTTTTGTTTACCACCAGATAGCAAGGCTTTTCAGTGCGGCGTAAATGATCCGCAATCAGCTCATCGGAAGGGTTTAAACCAGCCCGGCCATCGACTAAAAACAGTACTGCGTCAGCTTCTTCAATAGCCAGCAAAGACTGCTCGGCCATAACCTGATCAATACCTGCTTCGTCACCGGATATACCCCCCGTATCAATCACCAGATAGCCACGACTACCCAGCTTACCCTCACCATATTTGCGGTCGCGAGTTAAGCCGGGGTAATCAGCTACCAACGCATCCCGCGAACGGGTGAGACGATTAAAAAGTGTGGACTTACCCACATTAGGGCGGCCCACAAGAGCAATTACCGGGTTCATAGAGTATCCTGATTGGCCACGAAGTTTGCGGCCAATACTAATAATATTGCGACTTTTGTGCTAAAAGTCTAATTCAAAGATAGACGGGACAAGGATGCATCCTGACCCAAAATATATATGTCAGCCCCATAGCGAACAAAGCCGGCACCTGTGCCTGAGTGGCCCAACTTGTGGCGGCCTACTGCCATACCACTGGCAGGCTCCAGCAAATGTAAATAACCCAGGCTATCTAATACCAGCAGTACCTTGTCGACCACCACAATTTGTGACAGGCCCCGATGTAAAAACGCATCATTGCGCCACAACTCAGTGCCAGTTTGGCGATCATAAGCAACTATGGTGTCCTTATCAGTGATCACGAATACCTGCCCACCATAAATGCTGGGGGTGGTGACACTGGACACGGGCTGCTGCCACAGTACATTACCAGTTAATGCTTCCACGGCGGTTAAATTACCCTGATATCCCACCACATAAAGCGTGTCTTCAACCAGTTGCAAGGGCCCATCAATATCCACCAGTCGTTCTATATCAGAACGCCCTTTGGGAGCACTGATACGTTGTTGCCAAATGACTTTACCCTGTTTGTTGTCCATGGCAAGCAACTTGCCATTGGCAAAGCCGACATAACTTACGCTGCCATCAACTACGGGGGTACTGGTACCACGCAGGGTCAGGTTAGGCACTTCAGCAATATATGACCAGCGTATGGCAGCGTCATCCTCGGCATAGGCAGTAATGCGCCCATCAATAGACTGCACCAGAACCAAGCCTGCGGTAGCCTGAGGTATTGCCAATACTTCACTTGAAGTAGCTACGGTCCACAAGCTACTACCATCAGCAGCACTTAACATATGCAGCTCACCGTTAGATGTAGCTACCAGTAGCTGGTTATCTAGCACCCCCAAACCTGCACTAATTGGCTGCTGCAGGTCAACTTGCCAGACCAGATCACCCGTCTCGGCAGCAACAGCACTAACTTCACCTGAGGCGGCAACAGTATATAAATTACCAGCCATCAGTAATGGCTGCAAAGGCAGGGTATGCTGCTGAGTTCCCTCACCCACCTGTACCTGCCAATGTTCGGTAACAGCTTGCGAGACAGTGATATCAGCCAAATCAGCTGGCTCTGGCAAACCCGGGCCATTAGCACAGGCACTTAGCAAACCTAAAGCCACTGCGACACCAACACCACGCAGCCAGTATTTAACCATCATTGCCTGCACCCTTTTTCTGCACCAAAATTCATCGCCAAATTACTCAACCAGATTATCCAGCTTCAAACTCAACAGGGCGGTATTAGCACCTTGGTCGGTAGCCACCTGTTTAGCCTTGGTATAGGCCTCACGCGCGCCCCCAGCATCACCTTGGGCCAACAAGATATCGCCTTTGACCTCTAAACGCCGACCCTGCCAACCATCATTACCACCCTGTACCAATTCCAAAGCCTGCGACAGGCGCCCCTGGGCCTGCAACACTTGCGCCAAGCGGATATTGGCCAGCGCCACTAGTTCACTTTCAGGGCCATTGATTAACAACCAACGCAGTTCGCTTTCAGCTTGCTCCAGGTTATTGTCAGCCACCGCCAACTTGGCCAACATTAAAGCCGCATATTGGGCATAGGCGCCATCACTGTATTGGTCTTTCAGCATTTGGGCATCCTGCTCAATAGCTGCACGTTCATTGTCTCCCATTGGGCTGGCACTGGCATTGCCCAACAAGCGTTGAAAATAGGCACTAGCTGTTTCTGCTGTTTGACGCTGCTGATCCTGATAATAATTCCAGCCCACTACACCCAGAATAGCGATAGCAATACCCATCAGTAGGGCCTTGCCATTTTCATTCCACCAACGCTTTAACGCTTCTACCTGCTCTTCTTCACTTCTCAATTCAGCCACAATCGGCTCCTATTTACTCGTTATACAGCAGGCACTCAGCAGCCCCTGCCCAAAATCACTTTGAGATATTTGCACAATGCTATCCTGTGACGGCGTGAAAAACCTGCTCAAGGGATCATTTAGCAAATATAAACTCCCCCTTGACATACTTTTTTGCCTGACCACAGAACCAAATGCCGGCTCGTACAAAGCCCTCACTTTATATCAATGTCTGCACTGCAGCACCAACTTTATGGGTGGCTATGATTTGCGTATCAGACTGACCGCGCAAGGGTTTCACTTGTACTTGACCCGCCTGCAACTCATCTTCACCCATTATAAGGGCCACAGCAGCACCACTTTTGTCTGCCTTTTTCATCTGATTCTTAAAGCTACCACCACCACAGTGCCACAAGACCCGCAGACCCGGCAATTGATCACGCAACTTTTCGGCCAATAACATACTGGCAGCAGCAGCCTCGTCACCCATATGCACCATGTATACGTCAACGCGCTGGGCTAACTCGTCCGGCACCAAATCCATTTCCTGTAGCATCAGGATAAGACGTTCCACACCCATTGCCCAACCCACACCTGGCGTGGGGCGGCCACCCAATTGCGCAACCAAACCATCATAGCGCCCACCGCCACACACGGTACCCTGAGCACCCAGACGATCAGTCACCCATTCAAATACGGTTTTACCATAGTAATCCAAACCGCGCACCAGACGCGGGTTAATTTCATAAGCCACACCGGCCTGGTCAAGCAGAGATTTTAAACGCTCAAAGTGCTGGCGGGAATCAGCATCCAGATAGCTATAAAAATCAGGCGCCTGATTTAATAGGGTCTGGGTCGCAGGAACTTTACTATCCAATACCCGTAATGGGTTGGTTGTCACACGACGCTGGCTATCAGCATCCAGCTGTTCCATATGCTGTTCAAAAAAAGTGACCAAATCCTTACGGTAGGCCGCACGCGACTCACTACTACCCAATGTATTTAACTGTAAAGTCACGGCATCACTAATGCCCAGCTGTTGCCACAAACGTGCGGTCATAATAATCAGCTCGGCATCTACATCAGGTCCATCCAGGCCGTACACCTCGGCGCCAAATTGATGGAACTGACGCTGGCGACCTTTCTGCGGACGCTCATACCGAAACATAGGGCCGTGATACCACAGACGCTGCACCTGATTATAGGTCAAACCATGCTCTTCCACCGCTCGCACACAAGAAGCCGTGCCTTCTGGGCGCAAGGTAATGCTTTCATCGTTGCGGTCAGCAAAGGTGTACATTTCCTTTTCTACGACATCGGTAGCCTCCCCAATGGAACGGCAAAATAACTCAGTACGCTCCACCATCGGCATGCGGATTTCCTGATATCCGTACTGGTTAAACATCTGCTTAACATGCGTTTCGAAAAACTGCCACAGAGGTGTCTGTGCGGGCAAAATGTCATACATGCCACGAATGGCCTTAATGTTAGCCAACTTGGGCTCCTTAACTATTGCTAATTATGGCTTACAGCCAACTTGCTGATATCTATAATTCCAAAGTCACACGCGCAATATCCTTGCGCGTATGTGGCTTGATGTCTACACTGCGCTGAGCAAATTGCAAGTTAGTTACGGCAGAAGCTCGGCCCAGTAGTATCTGCACAGGCGCTTGCACAGCCATCTCAATAATCTGACCTTCAGTTTTCAAATCGGCCAATACCATAGTGCCATTACCATCTTGAATTTCTACCCAACAATCATCAGCAAACTCAATTAACAACAGCCCCTGACCCGGAGCCAGATCAATAACATTGGCCGTCTCTGGCACACTTGCCTGATCCTCTGCAGATGGTGCCGCAGGTTCAGGTTGAGGTGCAGTAATTTCTGGCTCAGCTTCAGGCTGTGCCTCAACTTGCGTTGTGCCTACCGGTGCTGCTGATTGCACCAACGACACTGGCTCCTCAGTTGCTGCAGACAAGTCTTGCTGAGCTGTTTCATCAGTAAAACCAACACTATCACTCGCGCTGGACACCTGACCCAACTGCAAATCCAAACTATCATCCTCAGGCAATCTGGCCAATACATCTTCGCCCTGACTATCCTGTACGGTCACTTCATCAACAGCAACTGGCTCAGCACTTTCTTGCTGGCTCTGCCACCACCACCATGAAGCACCAAGCAAAGCTAACAGTAGCACCACCGATACCAGTTTTACCCAAGCATCTCCCGGGCGCGCCTGCTCACTCACCTTGCGGATTGTGGACATAGGTTTTTTGCCATGATCAGGACTACCATACACAGCATCATATTCAGCCACCAGAGCACTGGCGTCCAAACCCAAGTGACGCGCATAGGAACGAATATAGCCACGCGCAAATATCGGGCTGTTTACATGGCTAAAGTCATCATTTTCGAGTCCATTTATAACCCGTGATGTCAGATGCAATTCACGCGCAACTTCCTGCTGAGATAACCCTTTCTCTTCTCGAGCTTGACTTAATAAATAACCCGGAAAGCCGGGTAATTGTCCGTCCAGAGCGTCAAACTCAACATTTTTATCGGTTTCGGAACCAGTCACTTTTTCCCACCCTAATGCTACTTTTAGTTTATTCTTACTTTTGTATTGTGACATTTTTGCCAATGCTACTCTTTGACTGTGACAGTATAGGTAAGTTCCTGCCAATTTCTAGCCCTTTAGGGCCACTATACTTGATTCACGACAATACGTTTTTCGTACTTGGCACTACGCCGAGTGCGATCCTGCACCTGCCCAACTAATTGACCACAAGCAGCATCAATATCATCACCTCGTGTGGCACGAATAGTGGTCACAATGCCAGCCTTTGCCATAATCCTCTGAAATGCTTCTATCTGCGGTCGAGGCGAACGACGATAATCAGACCCCGGAAAAGGATTAAAAGGGATCAGATTTAGCTTACAGGGCACCTTTTGCAACAAGCGACTCAACTCTCGCGCATGCACAAGCTGATCATTGACGCCATCAATCATGGTGTACTCCATAGTAATGACCCGCTTGTCAGACAAGCCATCCAGATAGCGATTACAAGCCTCCAGTAAAGCATCTATATTGTACTTCTGGTTGACTGGCACCAACTCATCACGCAATGTATCGTTGGGTGCATGTAACGAAATAGCCAAAGACACATCAGTGACTTTACTCAACCGATCAATAGCAGGCACCACACCTGCGGTACTCAAGGTAACACGGCGCTTGGATAGATTGTAAGCATTATCATCCATCATCAAATCGATGGCAGGCGTGACATTGGCAAAATTAAGCAGCGGTTCGCCCATGCCCATTAATACCACATTAGTCACTCGCCGCGGCCCCTTGGGGTCAACGGCACCAAAAGACTTAATCGCAATACGTACTTGACCAATAATTTCAGCCGCACTCAGATTACGGTTAAAGCCCTGCTTGCCGGTCGAGCAAAAACTACAGTCCAACGCACAACCAACTTGTGACGATACACACAGTGTGGCCCGGGCGCCATCAGGAATCAACACCATTTCAACTTTGTTGCCACCAGACACGCCAATAACCCATTTGCGCGTACCATCTTTGGAGTCGCCTTGAAACAATACTTCTGGTTCAACAATTTCCGCCACCTGAGTCAATTTTTCACGCAGCTTCTTACTGACATTAGTCATAGACGCAAAATCATCAGCGCCGAATTGATGAATCCACTTGAGCACTTGCGTAGCACGAAACTTCGGCTCACCCAAAGTCACAAAAAAGTCTTCCATCTGAGATTGTGACAACCCCAGAATATTCGTTTTTTGTACTACTTTAGACATTTTAACCACTCAAATTTCGGTTTCTTACAACGCATTACGGCGCTCCGAAGAACGCCGTACTGATACATGCCTGCTGTCATCATCTGCATCTGGTCTTAGCTGTACCAACACAGCGTACCCAAAGCAGACATCATTAACAGCTTACGATGAGCTTATGCGCCAAAGAAGTAGGCGATTTCACGCTCAGCTGAAACAGTAGAGTCAGAACCATGCACAGCGTTGGCATCAATAGACTGGGCAAAATCACGACGAATAGTGCCTTCATCTGCTTCCTGCGGGTTAGTAGCACCCATCAAATCACGGTTTTTGTTAACTGCATCTTCACCTTCCAGCACCTGCACAACAACAGGACCAGAAGTCATAAAAGCAACTAGGTCACCAAAGAATGGACGTTCTTTGTGTTCGGCGTAGAAACCTTGAGCTTCAGCTTCGCTCAATTGCTTCATTTCCATATTAACGATCTTCAGACCGTTGGTCTCAAAGCGGGAAACGATTTTACCAATTACATTTTTCGCTACGGCATCAGGCTTGATGATAGATAGAGTGCGTTCTACCGCCATGGTTTTTCTCCAGAATAAAAGTCAGTTAAACAGGCTTAACAGACGAGTTAAAATTTGACGCGCGATTATACGCCAAAAGGGTCCTGTTTGTCAGCTATTTATTGCGCCTCATCGATCCAGGCCATCTGAATAGCCTCCAGAATTTTTTCTCCACAACGATCAGGCTTATCGTCAAATTCCGGCAATGCCATTACCCAGGCCATCAAATCAGTAAAGCGCACCTGTTTGGGGTCCACTGCTGGCATAGTCTCATATAGCTCAATGGCTATATCCAGGGTGTCGGTCCATTTTAAACTCATAACTTCACCTCCTGCCACCTAGTATACAATTTGCGCCCTAATGATTTTCAGAAACAATATTAATGGTGTATTTGGGGATTTCTACCACCAAATCTTCATCGGTAATAGCTGCCTGACAACCCAGGCGCGACTCAGGCTCCAAACCCCAAGCCTTATCCAACATATCGTCTTCCAGCTCATCAGATTCAGGCAAAGAATCAAACCCCTCTCGCACCACCACATGGCAGGTAGTACAGGCACAGGATTTTTCGCAAGCATGTTCCAGCTCTATGCCGTTGGCCAGAGCCACATCCAGAACAGTCTCTCCAGCTTGCGCCTCGACTACCAGACCATCGGGGCATAAGTCCGCATGAGGTAAAAATATGATTTGTGGCATATTGGTTTCTCTATTGAATATTATCGACAGCTTTGCCAGCTAGGGCACGCTTGATGGAGTCATCCATGCGCCGCTGGGCAAAGGCATCGGTGGCCTTGGCCAACACCTCAATCTGTCTGGCAATCGCGTGATGATCAGTATCGTTGCGAGCCACAATCAAGGCTTCCATTTGCACCACAATGGTCTGCTGCTCCTGCTCGGTCAGTAAGCGCTCACCATCAGATTGCATTGCTACCGTGATCGCCTCTAACAAACGATCAGCTTCCACCTGCTGCTCACGCAAGCTGCGTGCACCACGATCTTCTTCCACGTTGCTCCAGGAAGCCTTGATCATATCAGCTATCTGCTGTTCGGACAGACCATAAGATGGTTTAACCTGCACAGCAGTGGCAACACCAGAAGTTAACTCGCGAGCACTTACTTCCAGCAAACCATCTGCATCCACCTGGAAAGTTACCCGAATCTTGGCTGCACCTGCAGCCATCGGTGGTATACCACGCAGTTCAAAGCGTGCCAATGAGCGACAGTCCGGCACCAGATCCCGCTCACCTTGCAACACATGTATAGCCATGGCTACCTGCCCGTCTTGATAAGTAGTAAACTCCTGCGCTCTAGCCACGGGAATGGGCGTATTACGGTCAATCACTTTTTCTACCAGTCCACCCATGGTTTCCAAACCCAGGGATAGAGGCAATACGTCCAATAACAGCATCTCTTCGCCAACCTGATTACCCACCAGCACATCAGCCTGACGGGCAGCTCCAAGCGCCACCACACGATCAGGGTCAATACTGGTTAACGGTGGTTTACCAAACAGCTCTGCTACTCTTTCCTGAACTCGCAAGGCACGGGTAGAACCACCCACCATAACCACCTGACTAATATCGTCCACAACCAAACTGGCATCACGTAACGCTTTTTTGGTAGCACGCAGGGTTTTGGCAATAACCGGATCAAGCAGACTATTTAGCTGCTCACGAGTCAGCTCCATATCCAGTGGGCAACTGGCACCAGGCCAACCGGCAAATGACAAAACAGTGGTCTCTACCTGACTCAAGCTCTCCTTGGCAGAGCGTGATTGGCGCAACAGGAAGCGTTGTTGGGACAGATTAAGCTCATTAATATCACGCTGCTCACATATCCAGTTGGCAATTGCGTGGTCAAAGTCATCACCACCCAAAGCTGAATCACCACCTGTAGACAATACCTCAAAAACACCTTTTTGCATGCGCAAGATGGAGATATCAAAAGTGCCACCGCCAAGGTCAAAGACGGCAATAGTACCATCTTGCTCATTATCCAGCCCATAGGCTACAGCCGCCGCGGTGGGCTCATTGAGTAAACGTAATACCTGAATACCAGCCAGGGTGGCAGCATCTTTAGTGGCCTGACGCTGGGCATCATCAAAATAAGCCGGTACGGTAATCACTGCACCAACTAGTTCTGCCCCCAAACTAGCCTCACCACGCTGTGACAAGACCCGCAAAATGTCTGCCGAAACCTGCACCGGACTCTTTAAACCTGCGGCGGTCCGCAACATAGGCATACCGCTGTCACAAACCTCAAACATATAAGGCATGTGTTCACCCAAGCGCGCCACATCCTGCAGGCCACGCCCCATTAACCGCTTAGCTGACATAATGGTATTGGCGGCATCATCCACCAGGTGATGCAAGGCCTTGGCACCTACTTGGGGTAGCTCATCCAGACGATAACGCACCACCGATGGCAGCAAATGAACACCTTTGGAATCAGGCAGTGTTTCCGCCCGCCCACTGCGTACGGTAGCCACCAGAGAATGGGTTGTGCCCAGGTCAATGCCCACGGCCAATTTGCGCTGATGGGGCTTGGCACTTTGACCAGGTTCAGCAATTTGTAGAAGAGCCATATTTGCGTCTCTTAATCCAGCAACCGACCTTCCAGATCGTTGCACTCCTGTTGTAATTTGTCGATAAACTGCAGTTTGCGCACGGCTACCTCAGCTGACTGTAACTGCCCATCATCATAAGCAGCAGCAAACTCAGTTTGTAGTTGCTTATGCATGGCCAGCAATTCCTCAGCCATTTGCTCCAGTCCGGCCTCCACATCAGCAATATCAGGCAAGGCCTCCATCCGCTCACGCAATTGCATCTGCTGGAGGAGAAAATCCATTGGCATGCTGGTATTGGTTGGTGCCAAAGGCTCCATACCATGCAATTCGAGCAAATATATTGCCCGTCGCAAAGGTGAACGCAACACAGCATACGCCTGATTAAGGTAGGATGCAGTTTGCACTGCTCTACGCTGCGCTGCATCAGTGTCCGCAGCAAAACGATCAGGATGATGAACTTGTTGTAACTGTCGATGAGTATCAGCCAGAACAGCCATATCTATCTGATAACGACAAGGCAAGCCGAGGTTACTGAAATAGTCTTTGGTTAAGTCCACTTGCTGTGCTTCCTGAGAGTTTCGAGCCGGTTAACTGAGGTTAGAGAAGTATGACCGGACTAGTTGGCGATATTACTAACAAATCTACAAGTCAGGGCAGATGTGGGACAATAGCCACTTAGACATTAAAACTTTCGCCGCAGCCACACTCATTTTTTGCATTTGGATTGTTAAACTGAAAGCCCTCATTGAGGCCTTCTTTAACATAATCCAATTGCGTACCATTCAGGTACACCATGCTTTTGGGGTCAATTACAACCTTCACACCACGCGATTCAAACACCTCATCCTGTTCGGCAATTTCATCTACAAACTCCAGCACATAAGCCATGCCAGAACATCCAGTGGTACGCACACCCAGACGCACACCCAACCCCTGTCCACGGTTGGCGATATAACGATTAACATGGTCTGCTGCTGCCTGTGACATAGAAATGGCCATAGTTAACTCCTGTTATTGTTTGCTCTTGTAATCATCGATAGCGGCTTTGATGGCATCTTCCGCTAACACTGAGCAATGTATCTTGACTGGTGGCAAAGCCAGCTCTTCAGAGATGGAAGCGTTACGGATGGAACTGGCTTCATCCAGTGTCATCCCTTTCATCCACTCTGTCACCAAGGAACTTGAGGCAATGGCCGAGCCACAACCATACGTTTTGAACTTGGCATCTTCAATAACACCTTCGTCGCTAACTTTAATTTGCAGGCGCATCACATCGCCACAAGCGGGTGCTCCGACCATACCAGTGCCCACCTGGGCGTCAGCTTCGTCCATTTTGCCCACGTTACGGGGATTTTCGTAGTGATCAATAACTTGTTCGCTATATGCCATGATCGATACCTCTTCCAATGCTTGCTTAATAATGGCTTAGTGGGCGGCCCACTGTACGCTATTTAAATCTACACCATCTTTATACATATCCCACAGTGGCGAGAGCTCACGCAGCTTGATAACGGCTTTACGCACCTGCGCGATAGCCTGATCAACCTCTTCTGGTGTGGTAAAACGGCCAATGCTAAAACGTATGGAGCTATGCGCCAGCTCATCGTTCATGCCCAGAGCTCGCAGCACATAGGACGGCTCCAAACTAGCCGATGTACAGGCAGAGCCGGAAGATACGGCTAACTCGCGTAATGACATCAGTAAGGATTCACCTTCCACAAAGTTAAAGCTGATATTGGCATTACCAGACACACGGTGTTCGTGAGAACCATTCAGATAAACTTCTTCCATGTCTTTGACGCCATCCCATAAGCGCTCACGCAAAGCCAAGGTATGGGCATTATCAGCTTCCATTTCATCCTTTGCTATGGCAAATGCCGCACCCATACCAACAATTTGGTGGGTCGCCAAAGTACCCGAACGCATGCCGCGCTCATGCCCACCACCGTGCATTTGTGCTTCCAGGCGAACACGTGGTTTACGCCGCACATACAAGGCCCCAATACCTTTTGGTCCGTATATTTTATGGGCCGAGAAAGACATCAAATCAACCTTCATAGCTTCCATGTCTATGGCAATTTTACCCGCACTCTGTGCCGCATCCACATGTAACAACACCTTGGCTGCACGCGTAATTTCACCAATCGCGGCAATATCTGTTACCACCCCAATTTCGTTATTTACATGCATTAGAGACACCAAAATAGTATCTTCACGCATAGCATCTTGCACCATGGCAGGTGAAATCAGACCGTCGCTATCCGGGTCCAGATAAGTAACCTCAAAGCCCTCACGTTCCAGTTGACGCGCGGTATCCAATACGGCTTTATGCTCAATCTTTGAGGTAATGATGTGCTTACCTTTTTTATGGTAAAAGTGTGCCACACCCTTAATGGCCAGATTATCAGACTCGGTGGCACCCGATGTCCAAACAATTTCCCGTGGATCGGCATTAATCAGATCAGCCACCTGACGACGCGCCGTTTCAACAGCCTCTTCGGCTTGCCAGCCATATAAATGAGAGCGCGATGCCGGGTTGCCAAAGTTACCTTCCTGAGTCAAACATTCACACATCAACTTCGCCACACGAGGATCGACTGGTGTGGTTGCCGAATAGTCCAAATACAAAGGCAGTTTCATTTATCCATCACTCCGCTATCCATACCAGATAGCCATATATTATAAAATTCAATTATTGCTAGGAGACAAAATTCAAAGGGGCCACGGCAGAAGTTTTTCGCACCTGCTGACGCGCCAAACTTTGTACATCCCTTCTGGCTACTAGATCAGCCAAGGTTATATTCATTAAAAAGCCGTGAATCTGCTTACTTAAATCAGTCCACAAATGGTGCGTAAGACAAATTTCACCACCCTGACAGCCATTACTGCCCTGACAACCTGTAGCATCAACCGACTCATTGACAGCATCAATCACTGCCGCAACATGAATACTGGCACATTCGCGACTTAAGCGATAACCTCCACCGGGTCCGCGCACACTGTCAACTAAGCCCTGTCGTCGCAACTTGGAAAATAATTGCTCCAAATAAGAAAGAGAAATATCCTGCCGCGCAGAAATATCCGCCAAACTGATGGGTTTATCACTAGCGTGCAGCGCCAAATCCAGCATTGCGGTGACTGCATAACGCCCTTTGGTGGTTAATTTCATTACCCTAGCTACCTCAAACCCTATACTCGTATGCTTTTTCTAACTAAACCTAGCTTATCAACGTAGCAGCACACAAGCCGAAAAAGGTCTGTAAAGTTCATCGATCTGTCATGACAATTGCAACGAAGCAATCTCTTACTAATAACATCAACAGCTTAGAGACAGACGCGCCCCTAGACTTCTGACCATGACAAACTTGGCAGAGCTTGCCTGGCTTGTTGACCATAAAACGTGCCAAAAGCGTGACAATTTTACTAAAACTTGACTATTTTAGTCAAGTATACATCCAGCTAAACTTTCAGCAAATCACTTGGGCTGATCTGGCGCCTTAACAGCCTGCTCTTGTTCACCGCTGGCCTCTATAGCAGCACTAAAATCACTTGCATCCAATTGTGGTAAAACCTCGTCTTCAAAGGATGCATCCATTTCTCTTACGCTTTTCGCCAAACAGGCCAATTTACGATCCACAGCATGCATATGATCCAGCATCACCCCTATAGACTTAGCTACAGGATCAGGCATATCAGGACTTAAACCATAAGCATCAAATTTCTCTGCCATATCCTTCTGCACCTGCACATTGGCCTTATCCTGCTGGGTAATAATACGACCAGGAATACCAACCACAGTAGCCCCGGAAGGAACAGCCTTGGTGACCACGGCATTGGAACCCACTTTAGCACCTGTACCAATTTCAAAAGGCCCTAAAATCTTGGCTCCAGCGCCCACGACCACACCATCATTTAAAGTCGGGTGACGCTTACCCTTACTCCAACTGGTGCCGCCCAGCGTCACCCCATGATAAAGTGTTACATCATCACCAATTATAGCTGTTTCACCAATGACCACACCCATACCGTGATCAATAAAAAAGCGATTACCTATCTGTGCTCCCGGATGAATTTCGATACCAGTAAACCAACGCGCAAGGGTAGACAAAAAGCGCGCCAGCCATTTTAGACGATGCCCCCAAAACCAATGGGAAATACGATGTAAAAGTAAAGCATGCAGACCGGGGTAACAGGTTAAGACCTCAACAAAGTTGCGCGCCGCAGGGTCGCGGTGAAAGACAGAAGAAATATCTTCTTTTAAGTGTCTAAACATGGCCTTATCCTCGTTTTGGGATGGCAACGACCACCCCCAGTCTTGATGTCTCTTTTTATGGTGACGAATGCCTAGCTTTTCAATGTTTTCTGGGTGGCTGACAAAATACCACGCAAAATATTGGTTTCCACCTTATCCGGGCGAGCCCGCAAGTACAAACGGCGCAAACGTGGCATCAACTGCCGTGGATTTGCCGGATCCAAAAAATCAATGTCAACCAGCGTTTGTTGCATATGCTCAAACAAACGTTCCAACTCATCATTGGTGGCCAACTCTATATCCCATTCTGTGCCCCATTGCGGTTGCTCAAGCTCAGCTTTCTCTGCTAGCGCCAATGTATGCATACGCAATTCATAAGCAATAACTTGCACAGCAGCAGCAAGATTAAGTGAGCTAAATTCTGCATTGGTGGGTATATGCATATGGCAATTACATTGCTGCAACTCTTCGTTAGTCAAACCACGATCTTCACGCCCAAATACCAAGGCCACATCATGTTGCGATGCTTCATGTAACGCCTGTACAGCGGTCTGCCGCGGATTCATCAAGGGCCAGGGAATATGCCGTGAACGAGCACTGGTACCAATAACCAAACCACAACCAGCCACAGCGGCCGGCAAGTCATGCACTACCTGAGCCTGACTCAGTAAATCGGTTGCACCCGAAGAACGAGCATCCGCCTTGGCACTGGGAAACTCCTGTGGGGCAACCAACACCAAACGCGATAAACCCATATTTTTCATGGCCCGAGCGACACCACCAATATTACCGGGATGGGAGGTGTTAACTAACACAATGCGAATACGAGACAGCAAGTCCTGCATAAATATACCTTAACCTAAAAACAAATCCTGTAAGTTAAAAAAGGACGCGCATCATAGCGCCAAACAAGCCAATTGTCGCCTATATACACCGCAAAGATGCCAAATCCACCAATATTATGTGGCTGGCGCACTAAAGCTGTAATAATAACATTAATGTTTGCTATAATGGCCGCCAAATTCTGGCCTGCACTTTTTTTGTGCTCCAGAAAGAGCTTTGTCCAGAGCTATCACTCTGGGCCCAGACTCTCTGTTCTTTTTACAATCAGGTGAATTCTAATGCTGCCATTAGTCAATATCGGTCTGCGTGCTGCGCGCATGGCCAGCGAACAAGTTATCCGTTCTATGGAACGATTGGACATGATCCACGATGAAGGTCAGGATCTACATGAACATTTACGCAAATTATGCCAGAGTGCGGAAAAGACGGTTGCATACGAAATTCACAAATCCCACCCGGATCAGGAAATCATCGGTCTGTTTTCTGGGTCCATCAACTGTCCTGAAAAACCCAGCAACAAAGTATGGCGCGTCAATGCCATTGACGGCATAGAACAGTATGCCTATAACCTGCCAATGTTTAGCTTAACCATGGCATGTTATGAAGATGGCAAACTTATCCACGCCATTATTATCAATGCCAGCAATGGTGACGAATATTGTGCCAGTAAAGGCCGAGGCGCCCAATTAAACGGCCGCCGCATTCGGGTTAGTAAACGCAAGCATATTGCCGGCAGCCAATTATATGGCGGCTGTAGCAGTAATACAGATTTAATGGGGCAGTTTGACCACTATCAGGCGGTGAGCCGCGATCTATTCAGCCAAGGCGCCAGACTTTACTCTCAGCTGGGCAATAGCTTATCACTAGCCTATGTCGCCAGTGGCCGACTGGATGGTCTATGGCACAGCCAATTGGACGAGACTGTTGATGCCGCATTGCTGCTAGCGCAAGAAGCTGGCGCTTTGGTGGCCGACTTTAAAGGTGGCGCAGCCCTGAGTAAAGGGGAGTTGGTGTGTGCCAACCCAAAACTGCTTAAGCATTTATTGCAAGCGATAAACACCTAGAGGACTTTGCACGAGCCGGTATTTTGTTATGTGACAAGGCTAAAACGCACGCAAAGAGGGAGTTTATATATGATAAATGACCGATTGAGTACGTTTTTAACGCCGTCACAGGGCAAAATAACTATCGTGCAAAGGTCTCACTTAATATAAAAAAGGGGCAGATAATTTTTATCTACCCCTTTTCGCAAACCTGACAGAAACTACTTCCTGTCGTCTTCAAAGTCTGCCAAATCAACCTCGAAGCCTTCACCTTCCACCACATCCTCTTTGGGTGGAATAATCAGATCTTCTTTGCTGATTCCCATCATCAGCAGCACATTACTGGCTACATAGATGGACGAATAGGTACCCACTACCACGCCAATCATCAAGGCCAAAGCAAAGCCGTAAATAAGTTCCCCACCAAACACTAGCAAAGCCGCCAACACCAGAATGGTAGTGATCGAGGTGACCAGAGTACGCCCCAAAGTCTGGCTTAGGGATTCGTTAACGATTTCTTCAGCGGTACCTTTACGCAACTTACGGAAGTTTTCCCGAATACGGTCCGACACCACAATGGTGTCATTTAATGAATAGCCAATAACAGCCAGTATGGCAGCCAGTACAGTGAGGTCAAAATCGAGTTTCAGCACAGAGAAAATGCCCAATACAATTAATACATCATGGGCTAAAGCCACGACAGCACCAACCGAGAATTTTAACTGAAAGCGAAAAGCGACATACAACATCACAATAGCCAGAGCAACCAACATACCCAGGCCGCCCTGCTCAGTTAATTCTTCACCAACCTGAGCACCCACGTACTCGCTACGTCGCAATTCAACCTCAGTAGCGGAACCTGCCTGCAAAATGGCCAAAACATCTTCGCCAACCTTATCATTAAAGGCTTGCCCCAAACGTACCAGAATATCGCGGTCAGAACCAAAGTTCTGCACCACCGCATCATCAAAATTAGCAGCCTGTAACTGACTACGTATCACCACCAAGTCTGGTGCCTGCTCATAGCCAACTTCAATCAGGGTACCACCGGTAAAGTCCAAACCAAACTGCAGCTTATTCACCGCCAAAGAGGTAATCGCTACCAACACCAGGGTAATAGACAGGGCCAAGGCAATTTTGCGCAAGGCCATAAAATTAATTACTTTTTCATCACTCATGTCATCGCTCCTACTGGTCCGCACTTTTATTGTCAGTGCCCCATAGGGGCCAGATCTTAATATCGTGCAAACGGCGACCACCATAAACACCATTTACCATAGCACGGCTAACCATAATGGCAGTAAACATAGACGTGATGATACCGATGGAGAGGGTGACAGCAAAACCTTTCACCGGGCCAGTGCCAACACCATAAAGAATCACTGCCACCAGCAAGGTGGTGATATTGGCATCAAAAATAGTGGTAAAGGCGCGTTCATAACCAGCATGAATCGCCGACTGGGCTGGCAGGCCATTACGCAACTCTTCTTTAATACGGGAGAAGATCAGCACATTAGCATCCACCGCCATACCAACAGTCAAGACAATGCCAGCAATACCGGGCAAGGTCAAAGTGGCACCCAACAAAGACATCACTGCCAATACCAACATCAGGTTAAAAGCCAGAGCGAGGTTAGCAATAATGCCGAATACGCTGTAGAACACCAACATAAAAATAACCACCAGCGCCAGACCAATCTGCACAGAGGTTACCCCAAGATCAATATTTTGCTGACCCAGACTAGGGCCTACCGTACGCTCTTCCACAAAGTAGATTGGCGCCGCCAAAGAGCCAGCCCGTAACAACAGGGCCAATTCCGATGCTTCACCCGCACCATCAAGGCCGGTAATGCGGAAACTATTACCCAGTGCGGTTTGAATGGTGGCCAGTGAAATAATGCTCTTTTCTACATAGGGCTGACGCACACTGACCAGTTCGCCATCAACTTCCTGCACCTTCTGGCGTGACTTATGTTCCACAAAAATCACTGCCATACGTCGCTTCACCGCATTGCGAGTGACACGATTCATCAACTTACCGCCCTGCGCATCCAGATCAATATTAACCTGAGGCATGCCATTTTCATCAAAATTGGACTGGGCATTAGACACACTGTTGCCGGTAATAATGATATCTTTTTCCAGCACGGCTGTGCGGGCTGGAGTAGTCCGGAAGTTATAAGTCTCGGTACTAAAAGAGGAATTACCAGCCTTAGCTTCCAAACGAAATTCCAAGTTCGCCGTAGCGCCCAATACACGCTTGGCAGCAGCGGTATCCTGAATGCCTGGCAACTGCACCACAATGCGGTTGCGGCCCTGACGCTGCACCAAAGGTTCAGCCACACCCAATTCGTTTACCCGATTACGCAAGGTGGTGAGGTTTTGATTAACCGCGTAGTCTTCGATTTCCCTGACACTGGATTCGTTGAGAGTGATGTTCAGGTAATAACCCTCGCCATCCTCTTCAGCATTCATGAGGAACTCACTATAGCTTGACTTCAATTCGCTACGCGCCTGATCACGCACTTCAGCGCTGGTAAATTTAATCCGCAAACTGCCATCATCCTGATGAATTACTGAGCGATAGCGTAGCTTTTCTGTGCGTAATATGGACTTGATTTCAGATACATATACATCCAGACGCTGGGCCACTGCCTGCACCATATCCACTTCCAACAGAAAGTGCACACCACCGCGCAGATCCAAACCCAGTTTCATGGGACCAGCCCCCATATTAGTTAGCCAGTCCGGGGTAGTTGGCGCCAAATTAAGAGCCGCCACATAGTCATCCCCCAAAGCATCAGCAATCACTGCTTTGCCGCGTAACTGGGTATCCGAATCTGCAAACCGCACCAAGACGCTATTATCACTAAGCTCGGCAGCTTTGCTGACCAGACCAGCGGCGGCCAGAGCTTCATCTGCCTGAGTCAAGACAAATTCATCAATAGGCGTAGCACTACTGGCGCCGGACACCTGCACAGCCAAATCATCAGGGTACAAATTAGGCAAAGCGTACAAGCCACCCAAGGCCAGAGCAAATACGATTAATAGGCTTTTCCACAAGGGATAACGATTAAGCACAGGTAAGTCCTTTCATTGTTTTTAGGAGCCAAAATATGGCCGCCCGGCAGCTCAACTGCCAGGCTGTCAACTCACAAGTTGGTTAGATAGCTTTAATTGTGCCCTTGGGCAAAACCGAAGCAACTGCCGCTTTTTGAAAGTGCATATCCACACCTTCGGACACTGCCAGGGTAACAAAGTCATCATTTACCTTGGTGATTTTACCCACGATACCGCCATTAGTGACGACTTCATCACCTTTAGACAAGCTTGCCATGAGATTCTTGTGGTCCTTAGTGCGCTTGGCCTGCGGACGCCAGATCATAAAATAAAATACGGCCGCAAATACCACCATCATAATGACCAAAGAGAATGGATCGCCACCAGCTGGAGCAGCTGCACCTTCAGCCATGGCTGATTCAATAAAGAAACTCATAATGTCTCCACAACATAGTTAATAATTATAGTCCCAAGGACTTTTTGGTTTACAGAACAAGGTTAGTTTTCTAGCTCTGTATCTAAACTAGGCACCGGCAAATTCCGGCGCCCATAGAAATCTGTTACAAAGTCGTCCAATGTACCTGCATCCAGAGCCGCACGCAATCCTGCCATTAAACGTTGGTAGTAATGCAGATTATGGATGGTGTTTAACTGCGCACCCAACATCTCTTTACACTTATCTAAATGATGTAGATAAGACCGAGAAAAGTTTTTACAAGTGTAGCAGTCACAATGGGGGTCTAAAGGACCTGTATCCGTCTTATGCACAGCGTTACGAATTTTTACCACACCATCGGTGATAAACAAATGGCCATTGCGAGCATTGCGGGTTGGCATCACGCAATCAAACATATCCACCCCACGGCGTACTCCCTCGACCAAGTCCTCTGGTCGCCCTACACCCATCAGATAACGCGGCTTATGCTGTGGCATCTTGGGCGCCAGATGGTTTAGAATACGCAACATATCGGCTTTCGGCTCACCCACTGACAGGCCGCCAATGGCCATGCCGTCAAAACCGATATCGTCGAGCCCCTGCAAGGACTCGTCTCGCAGGTGTTCATACATACCACCCTGAATAATACCAAACAAAGCAGACGGATTATCACCATGAGCTTGTTTACTACGTTCAGCCCAGCGTAATGACATGCGCATAGAATCAGCCGCCTCCTGCTCAGTGGCAGGATATGGCGTGCATTCATCAAAGATCATCACCACATCAGAGCCCAGATCGCGCTGCACCTGCATAGAAGACTCTGGCGACATAAACACCTTGGAACCGTCTACCGGTGAACGAAAGGATACACCTTCTTCGGTGATCTTGCGCATGGCACCCAGACTAAATACCTGAAAACCACCTGAGTCAGTAAGAATTGGCTTCTGCCACTGGGTAAAATCATGCAGATCACCATGTTGTTTAATGACCTCTGTGCCCGGCCGTAACATTAGGTGAAAGGTATTGCCCAAAATAATTTCTGCACCAGTAGCTTCAATATCTCTAGGCAACATGCCTTTCACCGTGCCATAGGTACCCACCGGCATAAAGCATGGTGTTTCAATGGTGCCACGGGGGAAAGTCAGCCGCCCCCGACGAGCCTCACCAGACTGGCCCAACTTTTCGAATTGCATAAAGCATTCACGAGTATTTGGTTCGCTCATAATGACTCCTGTTGAGGCGTAACTAACATGGCATCGCCATAACTAAAAAATCGATATTTTTGGGCCACTGCCGCCGCATAAGCCGCCAGCACATGGTCGCGGCCAGCAAAGGCGCTAACTAGCATAAGCAGGGTAGACTCAGACAAGTGAAAGTTAGTAATCATGGCATCCACACTGTGAAACTGATAGCCCGGATAAATAAAAATATGTGTCTCACCGGCAAAGGCGGCAATCTCACCCTCGGCACTGGCTGCCTCCAGAGCACGTACACTGGTAGTACCAACTGCCACCACGCGGCCACCGTTAGCACGGGTATCCTTGACCGCCTGCGCTACCTCATCACTTACTTCAATAATTTCACCATGCATATGATGGTCTTCGATACGCTCTACCTTAACTGGCAAAAAAGTACCCGCACCAACATGCAAAGTAATGGTTACAATGCGCACACCCTTGGCACGAATAGATGCCAACAGATCGTTATCAAAGTGCAAACCTGCCGTAGGCGCAGCTACAGCTCCATGACGCTCGCCAAATACCGTCTGGTAGCGCTCTCGATCAGCCGTTTCATCAGGCCGGTCTATATAAGGAGGCAGAGGCATATGACCAAGACGCTGTAAAACATCCAGAGCTTTTTCCGAGCCCTCAAGTTGCAGTTCAAACAGCGCATCATGACGCGCAACCATCGTCGCCCACACCTCCCCTTCCAATAACAAGCGCGACCCAGGCTTGGGCGCGCGGCTTGCGCGCACATGGGCAAGCAAACGCTGGTCGTCCAGCATACGTTCCACCAGCACTTCAATTTTACCACCAGACTCTTTGCTACCATAAAGGCGTGCGGGAATCACTTTGGTGTTATTTAGCACCAGCAGATCACCAGGCTGCAAAAAAGCCAATATATCAGCAAACTGACCATGTTCCACTTGGCCAGAACTACCATGTAGACGCATAAGACGACTGGCAGAACGTTCCTCGGCTGGGTAACGGGCAATCAATTCATCAGGCAGGTGAAAGGCAAAATCAGCAACTTGCATAGGATTTATCAGGTAAATTATCGGCCAAACGTAAAAACGGCTAATTCTACCTAATCTAAGGCCCTTAGCACAGTTATTAGGTGGTTTTCTTGTCCATATTGGCGCGCCTGATATAAATATTGCCGATTACACCCCTGGTAACCAGTAGTAGCAAATCAAATGCAACCAGTTGGCACGGCATAATGACTAGCTGGCGAACAATATAGCGCCAATCTTGATGGCACAGACATAACGCGCCTATGGCGAGCAACACATATGGAAACCACAGACACTGTCTGCTGCAGCTATGGAGAAAAGAATAATAAGTTTAGAGTGAGATGGTATGAGGTAAATGCCCGCATTATGCGGGCATTACCACTGAGTCAGCGGCACTGCTTCAATAGCAGGCTATTAGCGGTTGAATATCGAGTAGATTATTGCGATGGCAGCCAAACCAACCAGGCCTTCACCACCTAAGTTAGACACGATGCCGAGGATATTCTCCACAACACCAGCACCAACAAATGCTACGTTAGCTCCGAAAATAACTTCCAAAACTACGGCTAGCGCAATCAACGCGATACCTGCTTCGGTGAGTTTCTTAATTCCAGCTACGATATTATCAATCATAATCGCCTCTTATATTTATTGTTTTGACCCATCAGCCAACCCGAATGGTTGGGCATTTAGTCCGTGCCAGTCTAACAAATAGGAATTCTGGGCCAATAGTATGACTATTTGCACCTATATAGTCATTTTTGGTACTAAAAGAAAGGCAATAGTTATGATAAAGAAAATATGAATAACCAGACGACAAACCTCAAAACCGTCATAAAAAGACACCCTGAGAATCCATTTTATAGCAATGATTACCCGACTCCCCCTGACCCAGCTCGAGTCCCAAAAGCAGTATTAATTTTAAACAAAAAAAGCGAGTAAAGAGAAAGAGTTATCATTGACCCATGCTGATAAATAGGTATAATGCCCACCTCCACGTGCCAGTGTGATGAAATTGGTAGACATGACGGATTCAAAATCCGTTGCAGAAATGCGTGGCGGTTCGAGTCCGCCCACTGGTACCATTTCCTTCTGTTTTCCCATAGTAACTCCTTGATATACATGCAGATTACCCATTTAACTCTGCTGCTTGAGGACCGTTACTGTGGACCACAATCATTCCTATATTTACCTTCGTAAAAACACCTATTATTACTCTCGTCGTGTCCCTCTGGATATGCTAGATCAGTACACGTCTAAGCGTATTGTCCTTAGTCTGAGGACTCGCTCACGTAGAGCAGCTTTAAGGGGTGCACAACAGATCAGTATTCAACTAGAGAATCATTGGAGTGCTATTCGTGTCGATGACATTACCAAGAAGCTTGCACAACAAACATCAAAGCAAAAACTAAGCCCTACCTTCCAAGGCTGTGGTTACGACCTTCTAGATGCCAAAGACCTGTATTTACGACTCAAGGGGCAAGGTAAAGGTGAAACTTTCCAGCGTATAGCTGAGCGTAATATCGAATACGTGGCAGAGGCTATAGGCAACAAGGATCTTAGCGAATACACCAGTACTGATGGCGCAGCCTTTAGGGATGCATTGATTGCCAGAGGACTAGCCATAAGCTCAGTTAAACGAATCTTCTCTTCTGTTCGTTCCATCTTGAACTTAATCATAAAAGAACATGGGCTTAGTGTAGTCAACCCCTTTGCTGGCACCTATATGCCTGAAGAACAGCAAGTCAAAAAGCGATCTGTAATACCCCAAAAAACAATCCGAAAAATCCAATCTATGTGCGTTCAGCATAATGACGATCTACGCTGGATGGTGTCATTAATTAGTGACACTGGTACGCGATTAGGTGAGGCTTGTGGACTGAAGAGTAAAGACATTGTGCTTGATGATAAAATTCCCCACGTGACAATTAGGCCCAATGAAGCACGTAGACTGAAGACAACTGCTAGTACAAGAACTATTCCCTTAGTTGGCCAAGCCCTATGGCGGCTCAACAGGCTGTAAAAAACAGTAACTCCGAATACCTATTTCCTCGTTACACTAAAACAGGGACAGCAAACGCCAACTCTGCCAGTGCGGCACTAAACAAATGGCTGCGAGAGCACACGCCTGAAGGGTGCGTTGTACATTCTTTCAGACATTCAATGCGAGATCGTTTACGTGGTGTTGAGTGCCCGAAAGATGTTGTAGATCAAATCGGTGGCTGGAGCGTAGGAAGCATTGGTGAAAGTTATGGCAGTGGTTATCCACTTGATGTACTATTGAAGTGGATGAACAAGATCACTGAAAACTAAGGATCACAACTTCATGGAAAGAAGG
>JASMLZ010000063.1 GCA_030748435.1 Gammaproteobacteria bacterium
CTTGATTTAAAAAGAGTAATCTCTTCTTGGGTGGGGCTGTTTTAGGGCTCACCTCAATCAAGGGAGGCGTATTATAACCAACTCGAAATATAGCGCAAGGGATTTATGAAAATAAATAACAAAAAGGTGATTACAGATACTAAAAAGGCCAGCATCTGCTGGCCTTCTCTGTTAATGGCAAACCAATTATCGTCTTACCGCTTCCACTTAAACAACCAACTCACTGGGCCAGACAAAGCAAATATCAGGAAAATGGACCACAATACGGCTGGCGGCTCCAAGGCAATCAGCACATAAACTAACACAACTACCAATAAAGCAAAGAAAGGCACCCTACCTTTAACGCGTAAATCCTTAAAACTGTGGTAGTTAAAGTTGCTCACCATCAGAATACCTGTCAAGGCTACTAACAAAGCCGCTGGGATAGCATACTCCACACCATCAAAACCATATTCCTGGCTGACCCAAATCATACCTGCCACCACTCCAGCCGCCGCTGGACTGGGCAAACCCACAAAGTAACGACTATCGACCACTTCCAATTGCACGTTAAACCTAGCCAAACGCAATGCTGCACAAGCCACATAAATAAAGGCCGCAATCCAGCCAAACTTGCCCAGCGTCTGTAAACCCCAGGTAAAGGCCACCAAAGCCGGCGCCACACCAAAAGCCACCACATCGGCAAGGCTATCAAACTCAGCGCCAAAATCACTTTGTGTATTAGTCATACGAGCTACACGACCGTCCAGACCATCTAATATCATGGATGCAAATGTAGCAATAGCAGCATAGGAAAAGTCGCCATTCATTGCCGCAACAATGGCATAAAAGCCAGCAAACAAAGATGCTGTAGTAAAGCTGTTGGGCAACAGGTAAACACCCTTGGCCGGCTTTTTAACTGGCATAGGCGCCAGCTTTCCAGAAGCATCGGACTCTAGATCTGTTTCTGACTTGGATTTAGTTTGACTCATGTAAATTATCTAACACTCTATAAACATATTGACCGGATTTTATCATAGGAGCAATATCTTTGCCCCTGACAAAAAACGCAGCCCGTAGGCTGCGCGATTGTAGCGGTTAAATACTCAGTACCTTTTCACCGCGGGCAATACCAGACACTCCTGAGCGTACAGTCTCCAAAACGTAGCTCTCACCAATAGCATTAATAAACGCATCCAACTTGGGCTGATCACCCGTTAGTTGCACCGTATAAACACTGCTGGTGACATCCACGATCTGGCCACGAAAGATATCCACTGTGCGTTTAATTTCATCCCGATGTTGGCCCGCAGCTTTGAGCTTAATAAGCATCATTTCGCGTTCAATATGGTCGCCATCGGTCAAATCCACTAACTTGACCACTTCAATCAACTTGTTTAGCTGCTTGGTAATCTGCTCTATAACCCGATCATTACCCGTCGTTGTCACGGTTAAGCGTGACAGGGTTGGGTCTTCGGTAGGCGCGACATTCAAGGTCTCGATATTGAAATTACGCTGAGAAAACAACCCCACTACGCGAGACAGGGCACCAGCTTCATTTTCCATCAGCACGGCAATAATATGTCTCATTATGTTCTCTCCGACTTGCTCAACCACATATCACGCATGGATGCCTTAGGCACCTGCATGGGATATACGTGTTCGTTAGCATCTACCAGAATATTCATAAACACCAACTTATCTTTCATGGCAAAGGCTTTTTCCAGAGCGGGCATCAACTCCGCTTCGTTCGCTACCGTAATCGCCTCATGTCCATAGGCCGCCGCCAGCTTTTCAAAGTCCGGCAAGGATTCCATATAAGACTGGGAATGACGACTTTCGTAGTTCATATCCTGCCACTGACGCACCATGCCCAGAGAACCGTTATTAAGACAAATAATTTTCACTGGCAAACCATACTGGCTACAGGTAGACAACTCCTGCAGATTCATCTGGAAGCTACCTTCACCGGTCACACATACGACTTCTGCATCGGGGTAGTGCAATTTTACCCCCATCGCTGCCGGGAAACCAAAGCCCATAGTGCCAAGGCCACCTGAGTTGATCCAACGATTAGGCTTATCAAACTTATAATACTGGGCGGCAAACATTTGATGCTGACCTACATCAGAACAAACATAGGCATCACCATTGGTTACCTTGTGCACCGCTTCTATCACTTGCTGCGGTTTCAATAAGCCATCGGCATGGGTGTCATACCGACCACCATGACGTTGGCGCCACTGATCAATTTGCCCCCACCAATCAGCCAGAGCTGACTTATCCGGGCTGGTCTTGGACTTGGCCAATAGGCTCAGCATTTCTGTCGCCACACTCTTGGTGGGCCCAACAATAGGCACATCTGCCGCAATTGTCTTGGAAATGGAAGAAGGGTCAATATCGACATGTATAACCCGCGCTGTTGGGCAGAACTTTTCCGTGGCATTGGTTACCCGATCATCAAAGCGCGCGCCCAAACTCAAAATCAAGTCTGCGTGATGCAAGGCCATATTGGCTTCGTATGAACCGTGCATACCCGGCATACCCAACCATTGTCGATCAGATGCTGGATAACCACCCAAACCCATCAGTGTGGTAGACACCGGGAAGTTCATCTTTTGCGCCAACTCAGTCACTACCTCACTGGCGCGACCACCAATAGTACCACCCCCCACCAGAATAACCGGGCGTTTGGCTGCTACCATCATATCCATGGCCTTCTTGATCTGACCACTATGGCCGCGAGTAGCGGGATTGTAGGAACGCATTTCCACCTGTGCAGGATAGTTATATTCAAACTTATCTGTGGGCGCTGTCATATCCTTGGGAATATCCACTACCACAGGGCCAGGACGCCCCGTACTGGCAACATAAAAGGCTTTCTTAATGGTCTCTGGAATATCCTTTGCGTCCTTGATAGCAAAATTGTGCTTTACCACAGGCCGGGAAACACCCAGAATATCGGTTTCCTGAAAGGCGTCCTCACCAATCAAGTGGCTCATCACCTGACCACTGATCACCACCATGGGAATAGAATCCATATAGGCCGTCGCAATACCCGTAACCGCATTGGTGGCACCCGGGCCAGAGGTGACAAAGACCACACCCGGTTTACCAGAAGCCCGTGCATAGGCATCAGCCATATGGGTCGCCGCCTGCTCGTGACGAACCAGCACATGCTTGACCTTATCTTGTTGAAATAACGCGTCGTAAATATGTAGTACCGAGCCACCAGGATAACCATAGATGTATTCAACACCTTCATCCTGCAGGCTACGGATAACCATTTCAGCACCAGATAGCATTTCCACTATATATTCCTCTGCCAGCAGCATCTTGCTCTGGCTATTCGCTTATGAGTTGAAAGTAATATTCGTCCAGATCCACGCACGGTGCTTGTAGCCCGCCCGTGTGACGCATGCGGATAGCCATGCCAAAGCGACAAGGTATCCGGGGTGATGACACTTAAAGCAACACGCGTTTTTTTTAGCGTTCTTTAAGTCAGGTCAGACAAGCGAATTGGTACAGCTTACCGAGTCATAATGCGCAGGGATCGCCTGCTGCAATTATGCATCAACCAAAAAACCAAATTCTCACATGTCAAGACGCTTATTTCAAGGCCCAACAGACGAAAAGACACACCTTTATTGGCCTAAAAGCCTATGGTTTTTCAACAACTCAGTGGTATAGTAGCCAATAACGCAATAAATACAGATACGGGCCCTTAACACCACACACCAACGACCACACTGGCTGTTGGCAGCGCCCCATAGATATAGAGGTATCGAGTATGTCCAGTATTGAAATTCGTAACCGCGATCGCGTCATTGAAGAACTGCGTATTTTTCTTAAAAAAATCATGGTAGAGCCAGAAATTATTCCACACTCCGTAGCAGTAGCACGGGAATTAATTGACCATGAAGATGCCGACAATCTTATTGCTCAACGCATCTCCGATACCACCAATGTTAAGATTCCCGCTGAACATAGTGATGCTGATAAATTATTTCTAGAGCTATTAAAGGAAGTGGTAAAAGACGAGAAGGCGCTTTATTAGTATATGCTGCTCTTGTTATCAGACTGGTCAATCGGACACCTGATTTAACCCCAATTGTTTTTGTTTTGTCAGTTCCAGTGCAATCAAACGATGGGACTGCGTAAGCTAATATTGCAAGTCCGGATCTTTTTTACCATCGCTGCCAATATGCTGTATCCACTTCATACCGCGATTAGCAAAATATGGAGCCGGTATATAACCGTCACATTCCCTCAAAAAATAATAATTTTGTGCTGATGTTTTAAAAGCAAAAGCCGGACGCTTGTCTTTACCCCACCCTCCAACCGCCAACACCTTACCGCCTACTTTCCATACACGGGAGTTGCCCCACTAAACAATATAGGTAGTGGCAGGTAAAGCAGCACAAAATTGATTAAATTCTTTGTAATTCATAGAGCTTTATTATGGTTTATAACGCCTGGTTCAGCCGCGCCGTCGCAGGCGGTGTCGGCTGGAACCATTTGTTAGGCTACGTAGTCTGCAATTACTGGTATGACTGAGATTACCAGCAACATTGCCATTGATAGATTAAAAGCCCTTTGATAAGAAGTCTTCTTAAGAATCTTCTTGAGATGAACACCAAAAAAAAGCCAAATTCCAACACAAGGGAAACTTGCAACAAAAAATACAAATGAGATCAGCAATACTTGGGAGTAAATATTCAGTGAAACAGCTGTATATGCTGCAACAGCACCCGTTGCCATTATCCATGCTTTTGGATTTAACCATTGAAATAGTGCGGACTGGATAAATGTCAAAGGCTTTATATTTGATGTGTTTAGTTCAGAAGGTTCTGCACATGCAATTAGCCATGAAAGATAAAGCAAATACCC
>JASMLZ010000064.1 GCA_030748435.1 Gammaproteobacteria bacterium
TTGCCAGTGGCGCCGCTTTGCTAGGAGCCTGGGCCATAGCATCAAGCCACTTCTGGGTGTATTGTTTAGCCTGTTACGGTATGGGTCTAAGTGTGGCATTTGTGCAACAATACCGCTTTGCGGCAGCCGAAAGTGTCTCCCCAGAACACGCACCTCAGGCTATTTCTGCCATTTTATTGGCCGGTATTGCCGGCGCTTTTCTTGGCCCTAACATCGCCAACATGACTAAAGACTTACTACCTGAAGCAACCTTTGTTGGCTCTTATATCGCTTTGGCCTGAATGGTGTTAACACCGGCCTTGATTCTGTCCTGGTTAACCAATACCGATCAACTGCAGTCACGCAACTCCGAGCAAGGCCGCCCCTTACGTCAATTAGCGCAACAACCTGACTTTATTTTAGCCATTATGGCAGCTGGCATTAGCTATGGTTTGATGAGTTTCCTAATGACCGCCACACCAATCAGTATGCATGTGATAGATGGTCACAGCGTATATCATACTGGAGTTGTTATTCAGTGGCATATTGTCGGTATGTTCCTGCCATCTTTGTTTACCGGCAAACTGATTAACCGTTATGGCTATCACCGCATCATGCTGTATGGTGTTGGCGCCTTACTGGCTGGTATTGTTGAAAGTCAATTTGACCAGTCTGTTATGGGCTATTGGATTAGCCTGGTACTACTGGGCATTGGCTGGAACTTTCTGTTTGTTACCGGTACAGCCCTGCTTATCAAGTGTTATCGCGATAGCGAGAAATACCGGGCCCAAGCATTAAATGACTTTATGGTATTTGGCTTTCAGGCTCTAGCCTCCTTATCGGCTGGCTGGTTATTAAACCTAACCAGTTGGCAAACCATCAACCTAATGTGCATACCACTACTACTGATATTGGTCGGCACTATCGGCTGGGCGCAACGCCAAAATCTGCGGCTCTCACAATAATGGGGGTTTGGGGAGATTGCGGAGGCCGTTGGGTTACCCGCAAGGACGTAAAATATCTCGCGCCCAGGCAATATCATCAACTATTACTGCATCCACCCCCAGCTCGCGCATATACAGCAGGTCCTCTGCTCGGCTAACAGTATACACCCGCACAACCAAGCCTCGGGCATGGGCATCATCCACCAACGCCTGATTGGTTGTTTCGACATAAGTATGAATAGCCTGCGCGGCAAAGGGTTCAGCACAGGCTGCATAGTCAAGATGACAGGCGCTAATTAGGGGCGCCACCGGCTGCTCAGGTAATTGACTGCGTAAAGCCATCAACGCATGATGATCAAACGCAGAAACACATAGTTGTTCAGCACTGAAGCCATATTCGGCAATGGCTTTTGTTAGTAGCCTGACCACCACAGGTACCACACGACTGCATTTAAGTTCAATATTGACTTGGCACCGTCCTGCTACCAAGGCCAATACTTGATCCAGACTCGGTGGAGGATGCCCATCCCCGGCGTCTAATTGTTGCCACTGAGACTGGGCTAGTGTTGCCACTGCTCCTGTGGCATTGGTGGTTCTATCGATATCTGCATCATGGATAACCATGGCATCACCGGCAGCCCAATGCACATCCAGTTCTATGCCATCGGCCTGTTCAGCAAGAGCCAGTTGAAAGGCTTGCATAGAATTTTCAGGAGCCTTGGCACTATTACCTCGGTGGGCAAATAACTGCATATTTTATTCCAACAAAAAAAAGGCTTGTGAGTATCGCTCACAAGCCCTTTAAAAAACAATAGTCGGGGATAAATCAGGTACTATTTTTCACCGTCTTCTTTAATCAACTTACGCACCTTGACCGCTCCCCAAACCAAAGCGGCAATCATAATAACCACCAAGGCAACACTTGGCCAGACAGTGCCAAAGGTATAGGTATCAATACCAAACATAGCCATTTCTCCTTAACTTATTCAGGTTCAAGCTTACCCTAGTAATGCATTTATAATTTGATCTAAAGCAATTTCTGCCGCCTAATAAATTGATCTGAAACAAGCATTTTTAAGACTGCCTAAATAGCTACTTTAGCTACCAAACAAGGTGTTGTTGTGAATGAAATGTGGTTGCTAAAGGTTTGCTTTGTTACACTGTGCGCCACTGGTAAAACTGATCAAATAGACAGGAATACATGGCTATCTCAGAGCGTATATGGATTAAAAACCCGTTAGCTATTCTGGCCGAGCAGGCTGAAAGGGGTTTGGTTATCGAAAATGGCATCATTACTGAGCTTGTCGGCCACGCCCAAAAGCCAAGTTTGCCCTGCACGACCACCATAGACGCCAGTCAATGGGTGGTTTTACCTGGGCTTGTCAATGGTCATCACCATTTTTACCAAACCCTTACCCGGGCCCTGCCCCGGGCGCTTAACAAACCCCTGTTTAACTGGTTGACCAGCCTCTATCCTGTATGGGCAGGCCTAGAAGGCGATATGGTTTATCATGCCACCCAGCTTGCCTTGGCGGAACTGTTATTATCAGGCTGTACCACCGCCGCAGATCATCATTATTTATTTCCCCAGAATATTACTGACGCCATGGATATACAGGCACAGGCCGCCCGTGAGATAGGGGTGCGCATGACCATGACCCGTGGCTCCATGAGTTTAGGACAGAAAGACGGTGGCTTACCACCGCAATCGACAGTGCAAACCGAAACAGACATTATGGCCGATAGTGAACGCGTTATTCAACGCTATCATGATGCCAGCCCCGGCAGTATGCTACAGGTAGCATTGGCCCCCTGTTCACCTTTCTCGGTAACACCGGAACTAATGCAGGCTTCAGCCAAGCTAGCTCAACAACACAAGGTAATGTTGCACACCCACTTGGCAGAAACCATCGATGAAGAAAATTTTTGTCTGCAACGCTTTGGCCTGCGCACCGTTGATTATCTGGATAGTGTTGGCTGGCTGGGCAATAATACCTGGCTGGCCCACGGCATTCACTTTAATCAGGACGAAATAGCCCGTCTGGGAGCCGCCGGCACCGGCATCTGTCATTGTCCTACCTCCAATATGATGTTAGCTTCGGGTATGGCACCAGTAAGAGATTTGGAAACAGCAGGCAGCCCCGTTGGCATTGGCGTTGACGGCTCCGCATCAAATGACGGCTCAAATATGATACAAGAGGTTAGACAGGCCCTGTATCTGCAACGCCTTAAGTACGATGCCGAAGTTAGTCATCTGGATGCTTTACGCTGGGCCACAGCTGGCAGTGCCAAAATGCTAGGCCGTGATGATATTGGTAGTCTGGAGGTTGGCAAACAGGCCGACATTGCCTGTTTTAAACTGGATGCCATGCGTTTTAGTGGCAGCCATGATGCCTTGGCAGCCTTGCTATTATGCGGTGCCCATCAGGCCGATGCAGTTATGGTGAAAGGCCAATGGCGAGTCCTTGATGGTGCTATTTTAGATATGGATATTGCGGCTTTAATAGAGCGTCACCATAACTGTGCCAAACGACTGGCTAACAAACTGGAGTCTTAACAAGTGTCACAGTCACCTTTCAATATCCGCCCAGCGGTAGCCGGCGATTTGCAAGTCATTAATGCCATCTACAACCACTATATAGAGCATACGGCCATCACCTTTGATGAACAGCCATGGTCTACAGCACAGCGTGAACATTGGTTTGCTCAATATAAGCATGGCCCCTATAGCCTTTTGGTTGCCACCTGTCAGGAGCAGGTAATAGGCTTTGCCTACACCTCACCCTTTCGCTCCAAAAGCGCATACCAGCGTTCTGCCGAGGTCACTATTTATACCGATAACACAATCATCAAAGGGGTGGGAACAGCGCTTTATAAGGCCTTAATAATGGCGGCAGAGAGGCATTTTCATCGCTTATATGCCATGATCGCCCTGCCCAACGATAAATCATTGGCCTTGCATAGCAAATGCGGATTTCAACAGGTTGGAATACTTGATGATGTGGGCTACAAGTTTGGCAATTATCATAGTGTTGCTATACTTGAAAAACACACAAGTTGAGTAAAACACGCCATCATTGCGCCCCAAGCCCGGGGCAACCCCTTGCAGGGTTAGTCTTGCTGGTCTTCTGGCGTGGCGCGCATGGCACCAAACAAAAAGCCAAACATACCAATAAACATTATGCTAAACAACGCAATAGTAACGTAAATATCACTATTAAAACCGCACGACATAGTACCTATATAACCCTCGACAGGCTGCATATAATCGGCCCCACAGTAAAGCTTGCCAGCCGCTTGTGATACCAACATAGTAGCGCGCTCAATCAGCATTAACCCACCACTTATAAACAGCAAAGTTAAAGCAAATTTCTTCGGCATTGAGCTTCTCCTGTGATATAGGTTGTGTCAGTTCTTATATTACTCTTTATCTGCTGCTAGGACTACTTTGAGCCTGACAAAAAACCTGTAAAAAACAATGGTAGCTAAGCTAACCAAAGGGTACACTGGCAAAAAAACAACACAAATCATCAAGATGCAAATAGATCGCTTACAGACCCATATTGTGGCCGTACCACCACCCCATATTGGTGGTATGTACTGGATCTTCGTTAGTTTAACCACCAACTGCGGGATTACCGGTATTGGTGAAGTATATGCCTCGACCTTTCACCCTACAGTGATGGAGGCGGCCTTAAAGGATGTCTTTAGCCGCTACCTGCAAGGCCATGATCCTCATCATATCGAACGCTTCTATCGCGAATGTTATTCCAGTGGTTTTACCCAGCGCCCAGACTTAACCATGATGGGGGCTTTTAGTGGTCTGGAAATGGCCTGCTGGGACATTATCGGCAAAGCCTGCGACAAGCCTGTCTACGAGCTGATCGGTGGCAAAGTATTCGATAAACTGCGCAGCTACACCTATTTGTACCCCCTTGATCAACATGGCAAATATATTTATGACTGCCCTGACTTGGCTGCCGAATGTGCCATAGCCAATAAAGAGCTGGGCTTTACTGCCGTCAAGTTTGACCCCGCAGGCCCCTATAGCGCCTATTCAGGCCACCAGATTTCCCTTGCCAGTCTGGAACGCAGTGCCATCTTTTGTGAAAAAATTCGTCAGGCAGTTGGCAATGACTGTGACTTGCTATTTGGTACCCATGGCCAAATGACCCCTGCTTCAGCTATACGCCTTGCCCAGCGCATCGAGCCTTATGACCCCTTGTGGTTTGAAGAACCAGTGCCACCCGGACAAAATGAAGCCATGGCTTTGGTCGCAGCAAAAACCAGCATACCCATAGCTACCGGTGAGCGCCTCACCACCAAATATGAATTTCATGATGTTCTGCAACATAAAGCAGCATCCATACTGCAAATGAATCTGGGGCGTGTAGGTGGTATTCTGGAAGCCAAGAAAATTGCCAGTCTGGCAGAAGTGCATTATTGCCAAATTGCACCCCATCTTTACAATGGCCCCGTGGGTGCAGCCGCCAGTATCCAATTGGCCACAGCTACTCCCAATTTTCTGATACAAGAGAGCATTGGCACCTGGGATGGTTTCCATGCCGAGGTATTGGAAGAAAAAATCGACTGGCGCAATGGCTATATTATTCCCAATAATAAGCCGGGCCTGGGCATTACCCTTAATATGGACGTGGTGGCCGCCCATTCACCCTACCAAGCCCAACGTCTGCACCTGATTATGGATAGTCGACCTTATGATATACACCACACAGGTTCCGAAGACTGGAAAGGATTAGATTAGGTAGCCAAGCATGCAAGTTGATTATATTATTGTGGGCGCCGGCTCAGCCGGGTGTATTGTTGCCGAGCAATTAACGCGTTGTGGGCGCTTTAATGTTTTATTGTTAGAGGCTGGTGGTGGCTTACATAACCCCTGGATAAGTGTACCAGCCGGCTTTGGGGCAACCTATTATCAC
>JASMLZ010000065.1 GCA_030748435.1 Gammaproteobacteria bacterium
CCATCTTTGGTGACAGTAGGAGCACCAAAAGACTTTTCTAAAACCACGTTACGACCCTTAGGACCCAGAGTAGTCTTAACAGCGTCAGCCAATACGTTTACACCGCGAGCCATGCGGCTACGAGCGGAATCACCAAATAATACTTCTTTAGCAGCCATTTTCTTGTTTCCTATAAAAATGATGGGTTTTGATAAACCCGGAGTTAAAATCTGAAATTAAGATTCGATTACGCCGTAAATTTCGCCTTCGCTCATGATCAACAGCTCTTCGCCATTCATCTTCACGGTATTGTTACCAGCGTACTGGCCAAATAGAACCACGTCACCAACCTGCACGCTCATAGCTTGCAGTTCACCATTGCTGGTTACACGGCCTGGACCAACAGCAACAACCTCGCCTTGGTTAGGCTTCTCTGCAGCACTACCAGGCAATACGATACCACCGGCACTAGTCGCCTCTTCTTCATGGCGACGAATAACAACGCGATCGTGTAAAGGACGGATGCTCATTTCGCTTTTACTCCTAAATGTTTGTTTGGCTTCGTAATATGAAGCGGGTTTTGTTATGTCACTCACAACGGGTTAGCTAAGCAATACCATTGTGTCTGTCTTGCTAGATATGGGGCGTATTTGCCTTTTCAATAGCTAGTACAGAAAAAATTAGTTTTTTTTTGAAAATTTGCAACCCAAATGATGCCAAAGCAGGCCGTTTTTTATTAAGCGGGGTATTTTAGTACACCAACGGCATCATAGCAGGCCTATGCAGCCTGTATTATGATAAACGATCATTGTTCGAGGGATCATTCTGCTCTGTATGATTTTCAAATTCACCTTCAATAATGGTGCCGTGGCGCTCTTTTGATGCTTGGGAACCAGAGCCACCAAATGGACTATGGCCGTGACCACCCGTTGCCAACACCACAAAGTGCTTCTTTAAAGCCACAGCCATCAAACCCCGGGTAAAGGGTAATAAGCACATAAAGCCAAAGGCATCGGTAATAAAACCCGGGGTGAGTAGTAGAGCACCACCAATAGCAAGAAAAATCCCTTCTACCATTTCTTGCGCCGGGAGCTGGCCTGATTGTATCCGCCAGTTGGCACGGTTGAGTGTTGCCAAGCCTTGAACACGTAACATATTGATACCAATAAAGGCGGTTAACACCACCAAAGCAATGGTCCACAAGGCTCCAATCCATTGGCCTACCTGAATCAAAACGGTAATTTCAATGATGGGTACAGCAATAAACAATAAAAACAGGAAGCGCATTATTTTAATCCTCTGATCAGATGTCTTACTATATGAGGGTTAAACCTGATATTGAAACACTGGATAAGCAAACAAAGGCCAATAACTGTATGTCTGGCAATCAGCAAACAACTGTCACCAAGAATGTAGACCCCAGAGAACTGGCAAAGTTGCAGCTATATCAGGTCATTGCCGCCATACCAGCCGGGCAGGTTGCCAGCTACGGGCAATTGGCCAAGCTAGCGGGACAAGCCGGTGCCGCGCGCTGGGTAGGCTATTGCTTACGCCATTTGCCAAAGGACTCCAGCTTGCCTTGGCATCGAGTCATTAGCGCCAATGGCAAACTTGCCTTTAATCTAGACAGCGAAGGCTATTGGCGCCAACGCGAGCTGTTACAAGCTGAAGGCATTATTCTGCATCACCATAAGGTTAGTATGCGCCGCTATCAGTGGCAACCTTAAGATAGACAAAGGCCAGTATCCTGCTATAGCATGCATCTTTTTATTATGGATATCGGCTATGAAACCAACGCTACCGCCACTGCTTGCATTCACTGCGTTACTAGTGCTGGGTAGCATATGGGGTAGCACTATTTTGCTTTCCAAACATGTTGTATCAACTGGCCATTCAGCCTTGGGGCTGACCTTTTGGCAAATGACTATCGGGGCTCTGGTTTTATCCGTGGTAGGTTGGATACGCAAGTCACCACTGCCAATGCACCCTAAAGACTTGCGGTTTTACACTATTGTGGCCCTGATAGGTACGCTTATCCCTAACTCATTTTCCTATAGTGTCGCTGCTCATTTACCAGCGGGCCTGATGGCCATTACCTTAGCCACTGTGCCTATGTTTTCCCTATTTATTGCCCTTGTCTGGCATAGTGAAAAGCCACAACCGGGACGTATCCTCGGTATCTGTTTAGGCGCAATGGCAATGCTAATTTTGCTCGGCCCAGAAGCCTCATTGCCCAATGCCAGTATGGCTGTTTGGGTGCTAATAGCACTCATTGCGCCCTTTTGCTATGGCTTTGAGGGCAATTATATAGCTCGATCTATGCCGGCCAAAATGGACGCCTTTAGTGCTTTGCGCGGGTCTTGTATTATCGGCACTCTGATAGGTGCCCCAGTGGTCTTGGCCACCGATAACTGGGTAAACTTAAACACTCACTGGACCAGTGTAGAGTGGGGTATATTGCTGAACAGCTTGTTGCATATAGTCACCTATGGTGCCTATATTTGGCTGGTAGGCCGCACTGGCGCTGTATTTGCCAGCCAAGTGGCCTATATTGTTACCCTATCTGGTGTGTTTTTGGGCATGATCATACTCAATGAAAGCCACCATACGCTGGTGTGGTTGGCTTTGGCTCTGATGATGGCTGGCTTGGCCCTTGTACAACCAAAAAAGGCCCAAGCAACAGCAAACCAACAATGAGCATAAGTTGACACGCCTCACCCTACATCAAGTAAGCGTTGGCAGAGCTTAAAGCACTAGTCACGAAAATTTTGGTACTGTAAAGGCAGATCAAACTCGGCTTCTTTTAACATGGCTATCACCTGCTGCAGGTCATCACGCTTCTTACCTGTTACCCGCACCTGTTCACCTTGTATTTGCGATTGCACTTTGAGTTTTTTATCCTTAATTAGCTTGATAATTTTTTTGGCTAACTCTTTATCCAGACCTGAGCGCAATAAAATAGGTTGACGACAGCGCAGGTTGGCTGTCTCAACGTCCTTGCTTTCCAAACACTTTATATCAATACCCCGCTTGATCAGTTTGCCCTGCAAAATCGGCAGCATCTGTTGCAACTGGAAGTCCACTTCGGCATGCATGGTGACCAGCCCATCACCTTGTTCAAATCTGGCATCCACGCCTTTAAAATCAAACCGAGTGCCGACCTCTCGGTTGGCTTGATCCACAGCATTGGCAACTTCGTGCATATCCAGTTCAGAAACCACATCAAATGATGGCATATTGATACTCCTAAAGCTTAATTAACTGTTCAAGCACAGTTTTTAGGTTAGACTATAAGCCGAATTTTACCTTAAGCGTGACACAGGCAACAGTGCCCAATTCTTGTATGAACAAAAACCAACAACAACCTTGGCATATTTTGGGCGCTGGCGCCATTGGTTGCCTGTGGGCACATGCTATGCAGCAATGGCAACTGGACGTCACCATCCTGACACGCAATAAACAACAGCATCAACAATTACAGACCCAAGGTATACAACTGACAGATGGCAAAGTGACCTATACCAGCCGCCCAGCCAGCCTATATCCCGGTTTGGGGGGCGCTAAAATCAGCAATTTGCTGGTCTGTACCAAGGCTTATGCCACACTTAGTGCTGTTGAAAGCTGGCGTAAACTACTGCACCCACAAGCCAATATCTTGCTGCTGCAAAACGGTATGGGTACAGCTCAGGCTCTGCAAACACGCCTGCCCAAGGCCAATATTTACTGTGCCACAACCACTGATGGTGCCTGGCGACAGGGGCCATGGCGGGTAGTAAGGGCAGGCATGGGCGACACACAAATAGGGACTTTTAGTGCCCATTTATCCAGCCACACCGCGCCCGCCCAAATCGCCCACTTATTGACTTTAAGTGCAGCCCACACCAATCTTTTACGTTTGCACTGGCATGCAGATATTCTGACTCCTATATGGCACAAGCTGGCCATTAACAGTGTTATCAATGCCTTAACCGCCGTCTACCAAATCAACAATGGTGAGCTGATCAAGCATAGTCAGGCCCGACCACGTCTGGAACAGCTATGCAAGGAAACTGAGGACGTCATGAGTCGCTGCCATATCACCCCAATTCCTCATGGCCTTTTGCAACAGGCCCTGCGAGTGCTAAATCAAACTGCTGACAACCAATCTTCCATGTTACAAGACTGTTTAGCAGACCGGCCCACAGAGATTGATGCCATTAATGGATTTATTATTCAACAAGGTAGCCTACTACACCTGCCCTGTGCCGCCCACAAGCAAATTTGCGATGATCTGCACCAGCAGTACCCAAGGCCATCATAGGACTATTCAGGAATCGATTATGAACACAGCAAAAGAGCAACTTAGTGGTGGCCAACTAATAGTAAAGGCACTGCAAGCACAGGGTGTTACCCACCTGTTTAGTGTACCAGGGGAAAGCTTTTTAGACGTATTGGATGCCCTTTATGACAGTGATATAAACAATATCGTATGCCGACAAGAAGGTGGCGCAGCTATGATGGCTGAGGCTTGGGGCAAGGCCACTGGCACTCCCGGCATTTGTTTTGTCACCCGCGGCCCAGGCGCTACCAATGCTAGTGCCGGTATCCATATAGCTGATCAGGATTCAACCCCAATGATCCTGTTTGTGGGCCAGATAAACAGTGGCAACCGCCATCGGGAAGGCTTTCAGGAACTGGATTATCGACAGGTTTTTGGCACCATGACAAAATGGGTGGCCGAGATTGATAGTGCTGCCAGAGTCACAGAAATGGTAGCCCGCGCGTGGGCCATTGCCACTGCTGGCCGTCCCGGCCCAGTGGTGCTGGTGCTACCCGAGGATGCTTTGTGTGATACGGCTATAGCCGACTCTATGCCACAATGTACACCCGTACCCAGCTATCCCCATCCCCAACAGGTGGAGCAGATGGTTACCTTGCTCGATCAAGCCGACAACCCTATGGTGATCGTGGGTGGTAGTGGCTGGAGCAAAGAAGCTTGTGATCAATTAGCCGACTTTGTCACTCGCTTTAATCTGCCCGTCGCCTGTTCTTTTCGTCGACAGATGTTATTTGACCATCAGCATAGTCACTACGCTGGTGATGCTGGTTTAGGCATTAATCCCCAATTAGCCCAGCGCATCAAACAAGCCGATGTACTACTGTTGATTAATACACGGTTTTCAGAGGTCGCGGCACAAAACTACACCCTGATAAATATACCCAGCCCGGCTCAAAGCCTGATCCATATTCATAGTGGCGCAGAGGAACTGGGCAAGCTGTATACACCAACTATTGGCATGCGGGCCGACCCCATCAGCTTAATGCCATGTTTGACTGAGTATAAGTCCACAGGGGCAGCCAAACGTAAGCAGTATCTAACAGCTTGTCACGCCAGTTATAAGGCTTGGTCTCAACTGCCTGACCGACATTATCCCGGCACACTGCAAATGCCCAAAATTCTGCAGATCATGCAGGCCATGCTACCGGCTGACAGTATTATCACCAATGGAGCTGGCAACTATGCCAGTTGGATTCATCGCTTTTGGCCCTTTCGCAACTTTGGCAGCCAGTTAGCCCCGACTTCTGGCTCCATGGGCTATGGCTTGCCTGCAGCCATCGCTGCCAAGCTAGCCTGTCCCGATAGGACAGTGGTAGGTATGGCTGGCGATGGCTGTTTTCAGATGACCATGCAGGAACTGGCCAGTGCTGTGCAGGCGCAAGTGCAGATCATTATTATGGTGGTGGATAATGGCATATACGGCACCATTCGCATGCATCAGGAAAAGCGTTTTCCCCAGCGGGTCAGTGGCACAGATATGGTCAACCCGAATTTTGCCGAGCTAGCCAAAGCTTATGGTATCTATAGCGCCCGCATTGAGCACCATGACGACTTTGCCCCCGCCCTGCAACAAGCGCAGAACACTGATGGCCCCGCCTTACTGCATCTGGTGTTGAATAAGGAAGTGATCACGCCACAGCAAACACTAAGTGAAATAAGTGGCGTTAGCAAATCAGGTTGAAACCCGATTTGCAGCCAACCATACAGACTACCAATAGCAGGTTAGTATATAGGTCAGTTGCAAAGCAGCCTGTAGGTCGGACTCAGCGTGCACCGTGAGCGTAGCGAATGCTTTGACATTGTCGGGTTAAAACCCAACCTAAAATAGGTTAAAACCCGACCCACAAAGGTGCTACCTGAGTGTTACATTACCAGATGACGAATATCACCTAACACCTTCGCTAAATAGCTGGTGAAGCGGGCTGCGTCGGCACCGTTAATAGCACGGTGGTCATAGGACAGACTTAGGGGCATCATCAGACGAGGCTCAAACTCTGTGCCATTCCAACGCGGCTGTATATCGGCCTTGGAAACACCTAAAATAGCCACTTCTGGCGTATTGACAATAGGCGTAAATGACGTGCCACCAATACTGCCTAGGCTGGAAATAGTAAAGCAACCACCCTGCATATCTGCCGGCATCAGCTTTTTATCCTTGGCTTTGGCACCCATGGCAATGACTTCGGCTGACAATTCCCAAATGGACTTCTGGTCGACATCACGCAATACAGGCACTACCAAACCTGCTGGAGTATCTACAGCCACGCCAATATTCACATAACTCTTTTGTATAAGATGCTCACCATCATTATCCAAAGAAACATTAAATTGAGGAAATTCACGCAAGGCCATGGCGCAGGCTTTAAGCATAAATGGCAAAGGGGTTACCTTGGTACCACGCTGCTCTGCTTCAGCCTTTAAGCCCTTACGGAAAGCTTCAAGGTCAGTTATATCGGCATGATCAAACTGGGTAACATGGGGCACATTCAGCCAACTGCGGGTCATATTCTGGGCAGTTAAACGGTGAATCTTGCTCATTTTCACCTTCTCGACCTCACCAAACTGGCTAAAGTCGATGGCTGGTGGTTTGTCAATGACCGCACTGCCAGCACCTACCGGGGCAACAGGCGTACTTAAGCGGTGCTTAACAAATGTTTGTATGTCTTCTTTTAAGATACGATCTTTAGGTCCACTAGCCGTCACCTGATTAAGATCTACGCCCAGCTCCCGAGCTAACATGCGCACGGCTGGACCAGCATGAATATTGCCATCAGGGGTGACTACAACAGTCGCCGTCTGGGCCGGCTTGGTTGGAGCAGTTTCCTGTTGCACCTCTGCAGTAGGTGCAGGTGGCGCCTCTTTAACTGGTGCAGGTGCTGCAGTAGAGGCGGCAGTTTCCACAACCGTGGTTTGCACTACTGCCATCAGATCACCCTGATTAACCTTATTGCCCTCAGACAACTTCAGACTTATCAAGGTGCCACCGGTGGTGGCAGGAATTTCCATAGAAGCCTTGTCAGTTTCTACCACCACAAGGGTATCGCCAGCAGCTATCTCATCACCTTCTGCAACCGCGATTTCAATAACTTCCACATCATTGGCACCACCCAAATCGGGAACCAGAATCTCAACCTCAGCACTGGAACCAGCAGACGTGGCCGCTGCTTGTTCTGCTGCAGGCTCAGGCTCCGCTACAGCTGGGGCTTCCTCAGCATCAGTAGCCTCTGATGGTGCTTCAGTAGCTTCACCTTGTAGATCCGCTAACAGATCCCCAACATTACAAATTGCACCCTCACTCATATGCAGAGCACTTACCACACCAGAGCTGGGCGATGGAATCTCCATAGAGGCCTTATCTGTTTCCAATACCACTAGGGAATCGCCTTGCGCCACCGTATCACCCACAGCCACACAAAGTTCGATAATTTCTACGTCGCTAGCCCCACCCAGATCAGGAATGGTTACGTTTATATTTGCCATTGTTGCGTTCTCCTTGCCCACTGATTACAGCAAAACCGGATTGGTTTTGTTGCTCTCAATATTGAACTTCTTAATGGCTTTGCTTACTTCAGCAGATTTCACCACACCTTCTTCGGCCAGAGCCTTTAACGCTGCTACTACCACGTAGTAGCGGTTAACCTCAAAGAACTCACGCAATTTTTCCCGGCTATCACTACGGCCATAGCCATCGGTACCCAATACTTTGTAGGTAGTGGGCACCACCTCACGAATTTGCTCGGCAAAGGCCTTAACATAGTCAGTAGCAGCAACCACAGGACCAACACGGTCTTGCAAACATTGTTCTACGTAACTTTGACGCGGTTCTGCTTCCGGATTCAGCATATTCCAGCGGCTTGCAGCCTGAGCATCGCGGCCTAGCTCATTAAAACTAGTGGCACTCCATACATCGGAACCAATGCCAAATTCATCCGCCAAAATGGCGGCGGCGGCTTCTACTTCACGCAAAATAGTGCCCGAACCTAATAGCTGTACTCGCTTTTTGGCCCGCGGTTTTACTTCCTTGAGCAGATACATACCCTTGATGATACCTGCCTCACAACCGATCGGCATCGCTGGCTGGGTATAGTTCTCGTTCATCACGGTAATATAGTAGAACTTATTTTCCTTCTCTTGATACATGCGCCGCATGCCATCTTGAATAATCACTGTCAGTTCGTAGGCATAGGTCGGATCATAAGTGACACAGTTAGGAATCAGGTTTGCCATAACATGGCTGTGACCATCTTCGTGCTGCAGACCCTCACCATTAAGGGTCGTTCGACCCGCCGTACCACCGATCAAAAAGCCTCGTGCCTGACTGTCTCCAGCCGCCCAGGCTAAATCACCTACCCGCTGGAAACCAAACATGGAGTAGAAAACATAGAACGGAATCATGGCGTAGTTGTTGTTACTATAGGAAGTAGCACAAGCTAACCAGGCCGACATAGCACCCGATTCATTAATCCCTTCTTCCAGTATCTGGCCGGCTTGGTCTTCCCGGTAGTACATGATCTGATCGGAATCATGGGGCACATACTTCTGCCCTTCTGCCGTGTAGATACCCAATTGGCGGAACATACCTTCCATACCAAAGGTGCGGGCTTCATCCGGCACAATGGGCACAATACGTTGGCCTATGGACTTGTCTTTAACCAGAGTCGTTAAAGTCCGCACAAAAGACATAGTCGTCGATACTTCACGTTTCCCACTGGACTTCAGTTGGCTAGCTAACGCCTCCAAAACGGGTGTCTCCAAAGCCTCGAAATCAGCTCGGCGTGATGGTAAAACACCACCCAAGCTGTCGCGACGAGCGCGCATATATTTCATTTCTGGGGAGTCTTCATGTGGACGGTAGTAGGGCACCGTTTTTAACTGGTCATCGTTAAGTGGAATATTAAAACGATCACGGAAGGACAGCATATCATCCATACCCAGCTTTTTCAGGGAATGAGTTGGGTTCTTGGCTTCGCCAGATTTACCCATGCCGTAGCCTTTGACAGTCTGGGCCAAAATGACCGTAGGGCGGTCCTTGGTGTGAAAAGCTTCGTAATAAGCAGCATAAACCTTATAGGGATCATGACCACCACGGTTAAGGTTCATAATGTCATCATCCGACAGATGTGACACCATGTCTTTTAATTCAGGGTTCTGACCGAAGAAGTGCTCACGCGTATAGGCGCCACCCATGGCCTTGTAGTTCTGCAACTCACCATCAACAACTTCGTTCATGCGTTGTTGCAGCAGTCCGTCGTTATCTTTTTCGAACAGTGGATCCCAGTGACGGCCCCACAGCACTTTAATTACATTCCAGCCCGCACCCTTAAAGATGCCTTCCAACTCTTGCACAACTTTACCGTTACCACGCACTGGGCCATCCAGACGCTGCAAGTTACAGTTAATAACAAAAATCAGGTTATCCAGCTTTTCGCGGCCAGCTAGGGAAATACAACCCAAGGTTTCTGGCTCATCACACTCGCCATCACCCAGAAAAGCCCAAACCTTGCGATCGCCATTCTCTACCAAGCCACGATTTTGCTGATAACGCATAATATGAGCTTGATGAATCGCCTGAATAGGACCCAAACCCATAGAAACCGTGGGAAACTGCCAATAATCAGGCATTAACCAGGGGTGCGGATAAGAAGACAAGCCGTTGCCATCCACTTCCCGCCGAAAGTTATCCATTTGTTCATCGGTCAGGCGCCCTTCCAAATAGGATCGGGCATAAATACCTGGCGCTATATGACCTTGGAAAAACACCAGATCACCTTCTTGCTGGTCGGTAGTACCACGGAAAAAGTAGTTAAAACCAATATCATATAAGGTAGCTGAAGAAGAAAAACTGGAGATATGGCCGCCTAGTCCGTCGTCATTATCATTGGCACGCATCACCATAGCCATGGCATTCCAACGAATTAAAGAGCGAATTCGACGCTCCATAAACAGGTCACCAGGCATACGTTGTTCATCTTTGGGCAAGATGGTATTCACATAGGGGGTAGTCAGGGCGCATTCTTGTGCCGCCCCTTCAGCGCGGGCCTTTTCGCCCAGTTTGGTAAGAATATAGCGAGCCCGATCAGCCCCTTCATGCTTAATGACAGACGTCAGCGCATCTAGCCATTCTTGTGTTTCGATAGGATCGATATCAGTTGTGGAGGGCACAAACTTCTCCTGCTATGTACAACCCGCAGGATAACTACGGGCATGTTGGCTTTACCTGGTCCCTTTTGAAGACCAGCCTTGCGCAAAAGCTGCTTATGTCTGGCTATTTGGGTTGAATTAGCCAGATGCCTTTGCTTACCAAAAGCCCAAATCAGATCGTAGAGGCCTTTGATTTCTTGTAAATATATTACAGCAACACGTATAAAAGCGCCAGTAACGGAGTACTTTTTTATATTCTTGTAATATATTTACAAATAAAACTATTTTTTGCCAAGCTAAATTGATGAGCGCCGCATGGCTCTTTCCAAGCGCGTACTCTCCTTACCCTGTTCTATAATGGCGTCTTCAACAAAAGCCAGATGATCGTGGGCAGCATTTCGCGCAGCTTCGGGGTCACCGTCCAGTATTGATTGCAACAGCACACTGTGCTGATCATGGATCAAGGCACGAATATCACGTTTGGGGTAAATACTTTCCAGGTTGTTGTAAATATTCTTTCTTAACAAGGTAAACAAAGCCCGCATGGTATGTAGTAATACGGTATTGTGAGAAGCCTCAGCAATAGCTAGGTGAAAATCCGCATCGGCTTTGGTTTCTTTGGCAAATTGCTTGGCATCGTGGGCTTCCTGCAAGTGCTTATGGCAAGCGCGCAAACGCTCACGATCAGCCTCCGTACAACGCAGGGCAGCATAATAGGCTGTCACCCCCTCCAGAGCGTGACGAAACTCCAATAGATCGTATTGCGCCTCCGGATGGCTGTCAAACAACTGGGTAAGTGGGTCAACAAAGCTGTTACCCACATTTTCGGCAACATAAGAACCACCGCCCTGACGACTGTTTATCAACCCACGCGCAGCCAATTTTTGCAAGGCTTCACGTAACGACGGGCGTGACACTTCAAATTGTACCGCCAAATCTCTCTCTGGCGGCAATTTTTGCCCTGGTTTTAAGCTACCTTCCAAGATCATGGCTTCCAGCTGCTCCATGATGACATCAGATATTTTAGGTTGTTTAACGCGTTGATAGGCCATGTATTTCATATTTATTTGCTAGCAGTTCCAACAGTTTAATACCCACGGTCCCTAACAACAAGCATCAACCTACCCTGATCGATTCCGAATATCTTACTAGAGTGTAATTAAACTGTTTTTTTGGTATTACCAATTATTACGAACAGCAAAAGTACACATTTTATAAAAATTGGTCAACTATTTTATTTATATTATTATTTTATAGATTCCATATTTTAGGCAGTTATAAAAAAAATGTTGACAAGTGATAGGATTCTATTTTACCTTGTTACAACCATTCGGTAATTTGGTATTACCAATTTACCTTAGAGGTTAAAATCCTATGGACCTTCATTCATATGGTTATAAGAACAAACCAACCTTTTTGAGGATAATCATGAAGCTACTCAAACAAGCACTCACTGCAACTGCCATTACCCTGACAGTTGCCTCTGTAAGCACCGCGGCTCTTGCCGAGGACAAAATCCTACTTAAAACCCCGGTTGCTTTCCCATCAACTCTACCGGCTCTAGGTAGCCCAATCATCGATATCCAAGACACCATTAACGCCCTTGGCGGTGGTACCTTGAAGATGAAGTTCTATGAGCCTAAAAAACTGGTATCGACACCAGAGATACTGGACGCCGTATCCAGTGGTAAGGTGAACGCTGGTTATACTACTGCCGGTTATCATGCTGGCAAAATGCCCGCTGCGCCTATTTTCTCCTCCGTACCTTTCGGCCCGGAAGCGGGTGAGTATCTGGCATGGATTCTGTACGGCAATGGTGGTGCACTGTATCAGGAAATGTATGACAGCAACGGCTATAATGTTCACGTAGAGCCTTGTGCCATCCTGTCACCAGAAACCTCGGGCTGGTTCGCCAATCCAATCAACTCACCTGAAGACCTGAAAGGCTTGAATATGCGTTTCTTTGGTTTAGGTGCCAAGGTAATGGAAAAACTGGGCGTCAGCACAGTGGGCCTGCCTGGTGGCGAAATCTTCGGTGCTTTGGAGAAAGGCGCTATCGATGCTACCGAGTTCTCCCAACCAGCTATCGACCAGCGTCTGGGTCTGCATAAGATCGTTAAGTACAACTACTTCCCTGGCTGGCACCAACAAGCCACTTTGTTCGAGCTGCTGATCAACGGCGATGCTTGGAACAAAATGTCTGACCGCCAGAAGAAAGTTGTGAAAATGACTTGTCGCGCGTCTTTGGCAAACTCCTTCGCTGAAGGTGAGGCTTCTCAGTTTGACGTTATGGCAAAAGCTGAAGAGAATGGCGTTCAGATCATGTACTGGAGTGACGACATGCTGAACACCTTCAAGACAACTTGGGATCAGGTTGCTGTTGAATTTGCTGCAGAAGATCCTTTCTTCGCCAAGGTATATGCTGATCTGAGCGAGTTCCGCGCCGGTTACGACCTATGGGAAGCCAACGCTTTCTTACCACGTAAGTAACCTTTTCTAATACTCCAACCTCGAAAGGGCTGTCTAACTTCTAGGCAGCTCTTTTTTCTGGCGTATCCAGATCATATGTGCTTACATGTGTTGAGGATACGCCTTTCTTTTTATTCCGTTGTGGAGACTAACATGAATAAATCGGTACTGCTAACCATTGCCGATGCCATTGATGCCGGCGTTAAGCGCACAGGCAATATCATCGCCTGGACCTATATATTGCTAATTATTGCTATTATTAGCCAAGTTATATTACGTCGAGGCTTTCATAGTGGCCTGATTGCCCTTGAAGAACTGCAATGGCACCTTTATGCCATTGGCGTTATGTTCGGCATGGCTTATACCCAAGTTCTCGATGCCCATGTTCGGGTAGACCTGTTACACCAGAATATGCGTCATCGTACACAGCAATGGATAGAAATTATTGGTATTTTATTGCTTGCTATACCCTTTATAGGCACATTATTTATAAACAGCTTTGACTTTGTCTATGAGTCATGGCGTGTTTCAGAGAGATCCTGGTCACCATCAGGACTGCCTTTTACCTGGGCCATCAAGGCCGTTATCCCACTTAGTTGCGGGTTACTATTAATTGCTTTTGTAGCTCGCATTGCACGATGCATCCACCTGCTACGCACACCTGCACCTGAAGGAGCATAATCGTGGAAGCTAATGAAATTCTTGTTATTGCCATGTTTGGCAGCTTTATTCTTTTACTATTTACCGGTTTCCCCGTAGCCTGGGTATTAGGTGGTGTTGGCGTCATCTTTTGTGTGGCGGGTTATCTGGCAGATATCTATCTGGATACCTTTACCGGCTTGGATATGACCACTTTGGGCCTGGTCGTTAACAGGGTTTACAAAATCATGGACAACTGGATTTTGGTAGCCCTGCCCATGTTTATTTTTATGGGTATTATGCTTGATAAGTCAGGGGTAGCAGAACGTTTGATGAACGCTTTGCAAGATATGTTCGGCAAGGTTCGGGGTGGGTTAGCCATCACTGTGATCTCTATCGGAATTATTCTTGCGGCATCAACAGGTATTATCGGTGCCTCAGTGGTACTACTGGCAGTAATGTCTTTACCAGCCATGCAAAAACAGGGCTACAATATGCCTTTGGCACTTGGCACTATTGCCAGCGCCGGCACCTTGGGCATACTGATCCCCCCTAGCATTATGCTGGTTATTATGGCGGATCAACTGGGTTTGTCCGTTGGTGACCTGTTTATGGGCGCCGTATTTCCTGGTGTTATCCTGGGTGCCTTGTATATCGTTTACATTCTGGCAGTGGGTATTTTCAAACCAGGCTATGCGCCACTACCAACAGATGCCAAGGCTCCTGATTGGGGCGTAGTATGGCGGGTTATTACCAGCGTATTACCCACCCTGCTACTTATTTTTGCCGTGTTAGGTTCTATCTTCGCCGGCATAGCGACTCCCACCGAAGCCTCTGGCGTAGGCGCACTAGGTGCTACTTTATTGGCTGCATATAATGGCAAGCTTAAGCTGAGTGTTTTAAAGGAAGCCTTACAAGGCACTTATAATACAACAGCCTACATCTTCGCCATCTTTATCGGCGCCACCTGCTTTGCTCTGGTACTGCGCGAACTTGGCGGTGACGAGTTGATTGAGTCCTTCCTGACCGGCCTGCCATTTGGGCCATATGGCATCATCCTGTTTATACTGGGTATTATCTTCTTGCTTGGCTTCTTCCTCGACTGGATAGAAATCACCCTGATTGTACTACCGCTGCTAGCGCCGGTTATCTCTGCTCTTGGCCTGGATATCAATGGCTATGGTGTGGTGGATAATCCCGAACTGGTATGGTTTGTTATGCTGGTGGCTATGGCACTGCAGACAAGCTTCCTGACCCCGCCCGTTGGCTTCGCCTTATTCTACCTGAAAGGCGTTTGTCCTCCTGGAGTCAAGTTGACTGATATCTACAAGGGCGTTGTGCCCTTTATTGTGCTACAGGTAACAGGCATGTTAATTCTGCTACTATGGCCACAAATTTCTCTGTGGTTACCGGCTGTAGCATATGCCAATTAGTATGTAGTTTTTGGCACTATGGACTAATAATTAACGCCTCTGGGTTTCTTACTCTGGGGCGTTTTTGTTGGCCACCATATGATTAAGCTTTCGATAAAGTATTGTGGACATATAAATGATTGATCTGGCTATTCTGGAACGTGTAGTTGGCATTGTACTACCCATTATCGGGGTGGTATCAATAGGCGCATTGTATGGCCTGTGGCGCAAGCCTGATATAAGCATACTTAATCAAGTCAATATGGATATTTTTGTACCTATGCTGGTATTTTCTGTATTGCTAGATAGCCATGTTGATCTCAGCCACCTTGGCCAACTAGCCGGCGCTGCCGCTTGGGTAATTCTAGGCTCTGGTGTACTACTATGGCCCCTCATTAAACTAACAGCCTGGCCCATAAAAACGTTTGTCCCACCCATGATGTTCAATAACGTGGGTAACCTTGGCATACCCTTGATGCTACTGGCTTTTGGTGACCAGTTTTTGCCTATCGCCATGGTGTTCTTTCTGGTAGAAATGGTGCTGCACTTTACCCTGGGGGTGTATATTATTCGCCCCGGCAAAGGCATCAGTGGCGTCTTTCGCCAGCCTATGATGATTGCCACCTTATTAGGCTTGACCCTTGCCAGCGCTGATGTGCAGCTGCCAGAAACCATTCACCTGCCCCTCTCCATGCTGGGAGAGATCTGCATTCCCCTTATGTTGTTTACTCTGGGGATGCGTATGTTGGATGTGAATTTCCATGACTGGCGTATTGGCTTGGCCGGTGCCATCTTATGCCCCCTATCAGGTTTGGCCATGGCCTGGACAGTACCACTATTTATAAACCTTTCCAGTGAGCACTTTACCGCCCTGCTATTATTCTCAGTGCTACCACCGGCAGTGCTAAATTATATGGTAGCAGAGCAATTGCAACAGGAGCCCCAACGCGTTGCTTCTATCGTACTGATTGGCAACCTGTCCGCTATCGTCATTATACCTATAACCCTAGCTCTGATTCTGTAATGGCACTTGTTATACCGACTGGCAAACCAGTAATTGCTCCTTGCTGTGGCTGTGGTAAAATGCCAGCCCTCTTTATATACAGATACACTGCCCTGAGCACACCATGAGCGAAAACCTGAAAAGCGATCTGATTGCCAACGTTACCACTGCCCTGCAAGAAGATTTGGGTACTGGCGATATCACTGCGGCGCTTATCCCTGCCAATGAACAGGCTCACGCTCGAGTTATTACTCGCGAAGACGCAACTATCTGTGGTGTAGACTGGGTTGATGAAGTGGCCAGACAGGTTGATACAGATCTGCAGATTATCTGGCAAGTGGCCGATGCTAGTCGCGTATCGGCTGGACAAACTTTATTTGAGGCCAAAGGATCAGCCCGCAACCTGCTCACATTTGAACGCTGCGCCCTGAACTTTTTGCAGTGCTTATCGGGAACCGCTACAACAGCGGCCTATTATGCCGAGCTGGTATCTCATACCAAGGTGAAGCTACTGGATACGCGCAAAACCATTCCCGGCCTGCGTAAAGCACAAAAATATGCGGTCACCTGTGGTAACTGCCACAATCACCGCATTGGCTTGTATGACGCCTTTCTTATCAAGGAAAACCATATTGCTGCCTGTGGTGGCATTACTAACGCTGTTACCGCCGCCCGCCACTATGCTCCGGACAAGCCCGTAGAAGTGGAAGTGGAAAACATGACTGAGCTGCAACAAGCCTTGGTTGCTGCTGCCGATATTATTATGCTGGATAATTTTAATCTGGATGATATGCGCGCCGCTGTGCAATTGGCCCAAGGCACTGCCAAACTGGAAGCTTCCGGGGGTATCACCAATACCACCCTAGTGCCGATTGCTGAAACCGGGGTGGACTATATTTCCATTGGCGCCCTAACCAAGGATTGTCAGTCTATCGATTTATCCATGCGATTTGTGTAAATTATCGGCCGGTACTGTCTACAGAAGCCCTGCAGGCTGCCACAACTCATAGCCTTTGCACTACCATTATGAATGACTCACCCGCAAGCGGCTATCACGCAATTCCCCTGCTTGATCAAGAATTGGGTAGGCGACCGATACCAGACAAGAATTAATACGTTTTAGATCACGCAAAATATCAAGGTATAACGCACTGATGTTAATATCTTGATGGCCCTGCTCACGCAGGCGTTTCTGGTGGCGGTTAACGGCACCATACTCCAGATCCCTAACCTCAGTTTTTTGTTCAAGTAAGTTACGGGCACTATTCAAATCACCAGACAAAAACACACTAAACGCCAGCTTCATATTGGTTTGTACACACAGGTAAAGCTGCTTTATTTCTTCCTTGTCAGCAGCAGAAAAACGCACCTGCTGTTGGGTTTTCTTAGCGATTAACAGGGCCAGACTGCGTTCAATAATATCGCCAATATGTTCAAGATTGGTGGCAAAGGCCATAATTTCATTACAGCGGCGTCTATCTTTCTCATTCAATGATTCACGACTCAACTGAGTAAGGTAAAGGTGGATTTTTTCATGAAAGTGGTCAATAAGGTCATCGGATTTTTTCATCTGCTGGACCAGATTTTGATCCTCGGTCTTTAAGGCATCAAGAGTCGAACCAATCATCGATTCCAAAGTGTCACCCATACGTAATATTTCCCGCACAACATTGGACAGGGCTACAGCAGGCACCTCCAATGCTGACGCATCCAGATGGCGAGGCCTGAATTCCTGTTCATCATCAAGTTCAGCCGGCAATAGTGCTTCAGTCAACTGAGCCATCAGGTGAACTAGAGGCAATGCGACAATGACCAATACTAAATTGAATAGCAGATGAAAATTGACTATTTGGCGTCCGGCATCCAATTCTACGAGTGGCAGTAAAAGTTCAACTTGGCTTAGCCAAGGAAGTACCAGAATACAACCGAAGAGTCTAAACAAAAAGTTTCCAAGTGGGGGCCGCCTGACCTCTGGGGCTTTATTCATGGTAGCCATCACTGCTGGCAAGGCACCTCCAAGATTGGCACCCAACACCAAGGTTAAAGCCACTGGGACACCAAGAACCCCAGTTCCCGCAAGCGATACAATCAACAGAATAATGGCAAGGCTGGAGTGGGCCATATAGGTAAAGACAGCTGCCACCAATACTGCCAATATAGGGTCACTAGCCAAGGCAACCAATACCCCTTGGGCAATATCAGAATCTCGCATGGGGCCGGATGCGGCCAAAATCAGTTGCAGAGCCAATAGCATCAGCCCAAGACCAATACAAAACAGACCCCACTGTTTGTCTCGCTCACTGGACAAGCGGCTAAACATGATAAAGCCCGAAAACAAGAGCATGGGGGATAGCCAAAATGGCTTAAAAGACAAGACTTGAGCAACCAATGCGGTACCTACATCGGCACCCAGTAATAGCCCCAGTGCCGGTACGCTGGTGATAAAGGAACTGGCCAACAAGGCTGTCGCAGTACTGCTTTGCAATAACAATGTGATACCCAAACCACCGGCGAACGCCTTGAACCTGTTATCCAGAAAATTCCTTAAAGAGGCCCGCAGTGAACCACCATAAGCCTGGATAATACTGCTACGAACCATATGTAACCCCCACAACAAAAGGGCTACGCTGCCGAACAAATCTATAATTACTTTGGTGCCAGTCACTTTGATCCTATATTAATTTACGATTGATAATTGTGTAATTTCACTCCACCCAATATCTTGTGATATATGACTTAAATACAAGATAAGACAATCAGCCCCTATTGTCTGGGTATTAAAAGTATTGATGACGCGGTAAAGCAAAGGCTTATAAATGCACTATGCTGCTGATAGCTAACCTGCCTGGCAAAGATACTGCCGCAGGGGCATTATGCGACCTGAGGTTCAGGCGTCATATCCCCTGTGGCCCTTATGGCTTTGAGAAAACACTCCAGCTCATGGATTTCCGCATCCTGCAACAACAAGCCGAGCTTGGTACGGCGCCAAATAATATCTTCTGCACTGTGCGCCCATTCATGCTTAACCAGATACTCCACTTCTTTCTCATATAGGCCGGCACCAAAATCACGCCCCATAGATGCCAACGAATCTGTATGTTCCAGAAGTACGTAGCTTAAAGTGCCATAACAGCGGACATAGCGGCCGATAACCACTTCCGGTAGCCAGGGAAACTTTGCCCGCAATTCGGACCCAAGTTGTTGAGCATCAGCAAACTCACCACCAGGCAAAGGGGCATTATGGGTCCAGGGGTCACCTGCCTGATCAAAGAAGGTTGCAATACCGTCCACTACCGCCTCTGCCAATTTACGATAGGTGGTAATTTTGCCACCAAATACAGATACCAGAGGCGCACCATCCTTGCCAGGCCTGTCAATTGCAAAACTGTAGTCGCGTGTAACAGCCTGAGCATTAGCCGACTCATCATCGATTAAAGGACGAACCCCTGAGTAGGTGTGGACAATATCCTGCCTGCTAATCTGTTGCTTAAAGTGACTATTGGTAACAGCGATTAAATAGTCAATTTCCTGCTCAGAAATACTGCTTTTTTCAGGTGCCCCATCGTATTCCTCATCAGTTGTCCCAATCAGGGAAAATTGCTCCTCGTAGGGAATAACAAACACAATGCGACCATCTTCGTTTTGCAATATATACGCCTCAGGTTCATCATGCAGTTTAGGCACAATAATATGACTACCTTTGACCAGACGGATTTGCTTGGGCGCTTTGACTGCAAGTGCCTGCTGGAAAAAATCCACCACCCAAGGGCCCGCAGCATTAACTAAGACCCGGGCTTTGCATACTTGCTGCTCACCAGTAATCTGGTCCTCCAAGGTCACATGCCACAGGGCATCTTTGCGCACCGCACTGACACAGCGGGTATGGCTATTGATAATAGCCCCCTTATCTCTAGCGGCCATGGCATTAAGCACTACCAAACGGGCGTCATCCACCCAGGCATCAGAATACTCGAAGCCGCGCGTGATTTCTGCCCGCAAGGGACTGGTATGGTTAAACTTGATACCTACTGAAGCTGTTAAGGTCTTCAGCCTGCTTAAATGATCATAGAGAAAAAGACCTGCCCTGATCATCCATACAGGACGCAAATGAGGCCGGTGTGGTAAGCGAAAGCGCAGAGGCCACATAATATGCGGGGCCTTAGCAAGCAACACTTCCCTTTCCGCTAATGCTTCACGCACCAGCCGAAATTGATAGTGCTCAAGATAACGCAAGCCACCATGAATTAACTTGCTACTATTAGAAGAAGTGGCTGAACCCAAGTCCCGCATCTCACAAAGGCTAACACTTAGTCCTCTGCCGGCGGCATCTAAAGCAATACCAACACCATTAACGCCACCACCAACAACCAATAAATCCAAAACTTTCGACTTCTGTTCCACTTACCTATTACACCCTAATCTATGTTCTGCGGCAGGAATCCTGTATATCCAACCCATTGCATAAAATTATAGGCTCAAATTAGAATATTTTCAAACATTTTCGAACATTTTAGGATAAAAATCTGCCTTTCGGATCAGCTAATGAAGCCACTAGCAACCAAAAACAATAAATAACTTTATTAACAATAAGGGCAGGCTTATAGGGCTATCTATACCATATGTAAAATAACCTGATATTCGTCCAGTGCCGCCATTATTTCCTCTGGCGGAGGCGTATCAGTAAACAGGTGGTCGGCCTGACCAATAGTGCCAAGGCGAACCATAGCATTACGGCCAAATTTGGAATGATCCGTAGCCAGTAATACCTGCCGGGAATTCTTGATAATCGCCTGAGCCACCAGAACCTCACGATAATCAAAGTCCAGTAGTGAACCATCAGACAGGATGCCGCTGATGCCTATGATACCAAAGTCCATATGAAACTGATTGATAAAATCACTGGTGGCTTCACCAATAACACCGCCATCACTATGTCGAACTTCGCCACCGGCGATAATAACGGAAAACTCCTCCTTGGCGCCAAGTATTGATGCCACATGAAGGTTATTGGTAACCACCTGAAGATGACGATGATTCAGCAATGCACGAGCAATGATTTCATTGGTAGTGCCAATATTAATAAATAAAGACGCCCCATCAGGAATAATTTTCACCAACGCTGCAGCGATCTTTTCCTTGGCCTCAAGATTCAGCACCTTGCGCGTCTGATAGGAGGTATTGACAGTGCTGCTTTCCAGTCCAGCACCACCATGATGGCGACAAATTTTTTGCTCCATCGCCAATTGATTAAGGTCACGACGGATCGTCTGGGGAGTAACCTGAAATGATTCTACTAATTCATCTATGCTAACAAAACCACTGGCTTGAATCTTTTCAAGTATCAGGGCATGACGGTGACTCTGGCTCATCGGTCTAATTCCTCTTCCACCACCCATAAATAAGCTGGTCAGCATTGTAACACTTGCCTACTAAAGGTGGGAACTGCAGCAGTAATATGCCAGACTAAATATTACTCACATCTTCAGGATCAACTCACCAAACGAACATATTCGAACAATCAAGATCTATATGACCGAAATTAATGCCACTTTATACAGATCTATAACCCACCTCTTGCTGCTAACAGACTATGGGCAATTTCTACAAACCCATCTCCACCACGGCCCTTTGACAGCCACGCCGGGTAGGCATCCATAGCAGCAAAATCCCTGACATTGGCGACGCCAAAACTATGCTTAAAATGAGCAAACATGGGAGCATCATTAGGACTATCACCAATAAAAATGGCCTCTTCCAAAATATCACCTAACTCGACTTTTAATATTTCCCGACAGAATCGTTGGGTCATGGTCAGTTTGTCATGGTCACCAAACCAGCCATTGACATGAATGGACGAAATCTTTGCAACAGCACCCGCTTCCTGGAAAATTGCCTGAATACGCTGTACATCCCTATCAGCCAGAGGTGCTACATCCTCACAAAAATCGATGGCCAAATCTGTATCACGAAAGTGCTGATCGGCAGCCACAGCCGACCCTGGAACCTCCGCCAAAATCTGCTCACCGACTTGCCCTGCTTTATCCAAGCCACACTCCCCGCTCAATTCTGGCCATGGAGTTTATGGAGACATTTCTGGATAGCATCACCCCGCATCTACTTGACTGAGAAACCTGACTGAGTAAGACCCAACTACTCACCAATTCTCTCAATGGCTATATGAGGGTGTTGCTTTCACTGCCCAGCTTGCGTAATATCCTCCCGCCCCCTCGTAGTTCAATGGATAGAATAGGGCCCTCCTAAGGCTTAGATGTAGGTTCGATTCCTACCGAGGGGACCATTCCCTTAAGAAATCCCACAGTAACCCCTTGTTGTAATACACGCAGTTTCCCGAAATTGCTCTGTAGTGTGAGGACCCTTTTTGTGGACCATAGTCATTCCTATCTTTACCTTCGTAAAAGCACCTATTACTACTCTCGTCGTGTCCCTTTGGATATGCTTAACCAATACACCTCAAAAACCCATCGTTTTGAGTTTAAGAACTGGGTCAAGACGTGCAGCCCTTAGGGGATGCCAACAGATAAGTATTTAGCTTGAAAATCACTGGAGTGCCATTCGTGTCGACCAAATAACAAAGAAACTAGCCAAACAAACCAATGTAGAAAGGTTGCATGTAGGTTTTGAAGGCTGTGGATATGACTTGAATGATGCTCGCGATCTGTACCTGCGTCTTAAAGGTGAAAGCAAAGGCGATACTTTTTATCGTGTAGCAGAACGAAATATTGAGTATGTTGTTGATACCATTGGTAACAGAGATCTAAGCCAATATAGCAGTACTGATGGAGCAGCATTTCGTGATGCCCTTATTGCAAGAGGCTTAACAATAAGCTCCGTTAAGAGGGTGTTTTCTTCTGTAAGGTCAATCCTTAACCTGATAGTCAAAGAACATGGTTTACAGGTAACTAACCCTTTTTCTGGTACCTATATGCCAGAAGATAACAAGGGGTTCTACCCCGTTTTCACGGACGGTTATAAAAAGGCTGTGGACTTCCCCTAGTATTCATTCACTCGCGCCACCAGGGCATATCAATCATTGAGTTTGTGCTTGGCTTTAGCCCACGGGTCAAAGCTGCCAACAGTCTGTTGAGATGCAGAAGCAGCAGGATATTTATCTGGTTCTATTAAAGCAGTTGCATCAGGTGCTGCTCCAGATGGACGTGCATATGGCCCTCGCTGAGTGTGTTTACTTGAGCGATTGTTATGCTTTTCCTTGCACCCACCACGATCATATGCAGAGGCTTTTTTAGCTCGTATTGCCTGCAAACGAGCGCCTTCTTCTAGGCTCAATGGTGCGGGTTCACCGGGAATATGGTCGTCGGGCACAATGCGGTCACGGGGAGCAATAGAGAATTCTCTTGCCGGAGCTTTGGGTAAATTCTTAAATTGATACAGGTAAAATTCTTCTACCTTTTCTCTGGCCCATTCGGTCTTTTTAAGAAATTTCACACTGGAAGCGACACTTGGATTGGTTTTCAAACAATTGAGTTGCAAATAGGCATAGAGTATTTCGAAACCGTAATGATCAACGATCTGTTCTACTAAGGTTTTTAAGCCCAAGCCATGCAAGGGGTTGTTCTTGTAGTTAATTTCACTACTCATAGGATAATCCGGTTGTGTGCTAGAATTGGCGGTATTATATACTGAGTAGGCAAACTATACCTGTTTTGTCTTATGGCTTGTGCCATTCGATGGCCCATTAGCCATCGTATCCACTACCTATATTTAAGACGCGTGTTGGCTGTTTATAGCCATTTCCATTTGGCTCAATCTAGCTTACTATTTTTACCAGTTTATACCTTTAATAATAGTCTCTATAAATGACCTGAAGAATTTATAAATCCGTCATTGCAAGTGAAGCTAAGCAATCCGCAGCAAATAAAATCAATAGCCGAGAAATTTGCGTGTCGCTCAACTTTTCGCAATGACGAATTTTTTAGAGATTACCTAGTTTATATCCTGTGCTGCTGCCGGGCCCATCAGACGCTTGACAAAAACCACTGCCACACCAATAAAGCAGCCCATAATAAAGGCTAATATTAACTTAAGTACTAATTTATTAGATAAGTTACTTGTGCCAACCAGTGTAACCGCACCTTGAATATCATAAAGTTGACCGTTATCGGCCAAATAGCGCTCGTTAGCAATACGGGTAATAGCGGTTAAGGCATCATTAATGTTAGCCATTTTAGCGCTGGCCGCATCAATCAGTTGGTCGATCTTGTTAACGTCAAGTGTGGCTTTGGCATTGGTGGTGGCAGATTGATAAAATTCAATCTCTGTAATGATCAGTTGCAGCTCGGATGAAAGCTTAATTTTCTCCGATAACAACTCTTTGCGGTACTCTGGATCCGCCATTTTTGAGCCCAATTGCAATAGCGAGTTAACTAGGTCATTACTGTATTGTGGCGAATAAATCTGGGGGCTGGACGATGCTTGAGTTTGCCCTGCCACAGACCGCGACTGCATATCCTGCTGCTGGTTAAACTGGGTCATAGCCTCATCATATACCGTCACCATACGTTGTAAGCTATCACGCTCACGTGCCAACTTACCCAATCGGGCTTCACGAAAGCCTTCATACCAAACATCACTATCTATGCCAACCCCAGATTTAATCACCATTTCTTTTAAAATAGCTATTTTATACTTGCCTTCGGCACTTAACAGGTGTGACAGGTCGGCTAAGGTTAGGCCGGATTGTGAATCAGCTATGGAACTTAACAGAGGGTCAGTACTAAATTCCGCCACCGCATCAGCCAACAGCTTGTGGGTATCCGATAAAATATTGACCTTGATAAGCAACTCATCTTCCGAGGTGGTGATAATCTGGCTCTTTATGGCAGGCTTGCTTAAATTCATTACCCCACGCACGCTGAGGGCTTGCTTGGCCCAGGTATCAGCAATGGCAGTAAGAATAGTGCTGGCCTTGGCCATATTGCCGTTTACCAAGGCCATATCCAGCGTCAGAGTACCATTGGTTCTGGACTTATTTCTAAGGGTCTCGGAATAGGCATCAATAGCTTCGTTAAACTCGGCTACAGACAGGCCTTTATCCTTAGCTGCAAGACTGGTAATAACCGCTTCAAGTTCATCAGCGCCAACAAAACTGGGGGTCAAGGTTAAAGCACTGGTGAAATCATTGTAACTCACACTAGCATCCATATGCTGACTATAGACTGCACTCAATACCGGATCAGACACCAGTTCCAGTGGTGAAAACTTGGTTTTATTAGGATAGATTCCTTCACCTGCACCTTTAAAGTTAAAATGCACCTGCATGCTTGCCTGGTCTTGCTTGTCCAGAGCAATGCCACCCATTTGATAAACCCCAATAATCAAGACAAATAGGGCGCCCCATAGCAAGATACTCCATTTGGCCTTCCATAGAGGTTGTATAATATCTCGCAGATCAATTTCATCAGCCTGCGTGGGTATGGTTTCTTGGTTCATTTAATCGTCCTTAACATATAGGTAAATAAAAAATAGACGGCAAAACTATTTGGTACATATAGCCCACAGCCTTATTAAGGCTGGCTACTGAGACCAGTAAAGAAAAACAATATAACATGCTAACCAGCTTATTCGTAGCAGCTTTTCCAAAATGCTAGAGTTTGCTTGAGTATCTAACTTAATCTCTGCAAGCCATCAGGCTAATAGCTGGTTCACGACATCACAAATACCCACAAAATTAAGCTGGGCTTTGTCACTTATCCTGCGCGCTCGCAAATGTCCATGCACCAACCCTTGCCCTAACAGCAGATGATTAGTCACAGGCACACCAGCCTGCCGCAATGCCTCAGCATAGATGCCACAGTCATCACATAGGGGATCTATGGCAGCAGGAAAAAGATGGGTAGGCGGTAAGTAGGACAAGTTATCGCACGCCAGAGGAGCAAAGCCAGCGTCCCCTAGAGGGGGTGCAGCGCCATTGGCGCGCATAAGCAAATAATATTGCATATCATCTCTGGTCAGTAAGGGTCCATGGGCGTGCTTAAGCATGGACGGCGTGTGCCAATCATTAACCAAACATGGATAAATAAGTATCTGCCCTAGAATACCCGTGCCACATGCATCTGGCCGTTTATTGGCCATGCAGGCACTGAGGGCACCTCCAGCACTATCCCCTGCCAGAACCACCTGATGGTCGTTTGCTAGCAGGTAATCGAGTACTGCCAAGCAATCATGCAGATCACACGGGTATTGATATTCGGGTGCCAGCCGATAGTCCACTGCTACCACATCTATCTGGCAGCGATAAGCCATTTCTGCACATATATCATCATGGCTTGCCAGCCCACCGACTACAAAACCACCACCATGAATATAGAGCACCTGACCCTTGCTGGCTACCGCGCCCACTGTATAGGTGCGAACTGGAACCAGATGACCGTCTTGCGGGCATGGCACTAAACTATCAAGCGCCTGCAAATCAGCAGGCCATGGCGCTCGTAACGCTGCGCAAAAGTCATTATACCACCGACGTTGTTGGGCCACGCTGGCATCTACCGCATCAGGTGGATAGAATTGTGACGCATAATCCACAAACGCCTGTATTTGTTTATCCAGTATAGACATAACGTCTTCTTTCACTAGCTAACACTTAAGAAGCCCCTGCAAAACTATTACGCTTGCATGCATATCATTACACAAAAGCATCGATACACTGTTCAGACCCTGCCTAATTATCCATGGCAGACCAATGATATTCGGCAAAGTGTTTACGGCACAGGGATTGATAGGTGTCATTGCCACCAATATGCACTTGCTCACCTTGAGTGACCACTTCGCCAAGGGCATTTTTGCGCACCACCATGGTCGCTTTGCGACCACACCAGCACACGGTTTTTAATTCAATCAGCTTATCAGCCCATGCCAGCAGATGTTGACTGCCGGTAAATAGTTCGCCTTGGAAATCCGAACGAATACCATAACAAAGCACTGGAATATTCAGCCGATCCACGACTCTGGTTAACTGCAACACCTGTTCACGGGTTAAAAACTGACTCTCGTCTACTAGCACGCAATCCACATTTTGCTGCTGATGCCGGTGGGCAATATGTTCTGTCAAATTACTGTCACTGGTGAATAGGTCGGCTTGCTCTGAAAGACCAATACGAGAAGTGATATTACCCACACCAAAACGATCATCCAAAGCCGCTGTCATCAGTAATGGATGCATACCCATTTCTTGATAATTATAGGCTGATTGTAACAGGGACGTAGATTTCCCGGCGTTCATGGATGAATAATAAAAATACAGTTGTGCCAATGGCTACTCCTTTTGTGCTGGACAACAATTTGTTGCCTACAGTGTGCCCCATAGTAGTGGCAATGAAAAGCCTTACTGACGGGGGTATTCTCAATTAGCTGAATGACTTGATTTCGGCCCTTTCCCGCGCTGACTGCGTTGCCATTGATCGCCATAGAACCACTATTACTACTCATAGGGCCTTATCAGCACAAATAATGACTCAAGATCATTGTTACTCAGTTAATTCAGAACACCCCTAGCTAGGACACACAATCACGCACTCTATTGTTAGGATATGCCCAGAAAACTTTATAAATCCGCTTCTTGCGAGTGCAAGAGGCCATCTCTAACCAATAAAATCAACAGCTTACATATGGTTTCGTCGTTACACTCATAGCACTGGAGAATGGTTCGGCGCCACCCTAGCCAAGATGACAACCTTGCACCTGATAATAGTTGTCATAGGTTATATAAATATTCATTATAATTATCAATTTGATACCACTAACGAAATGACACTTAAACAAAAGTAGTATAGGATTCAAATACCAGCTATGAGAGACAAAGTTTATCGTGTATGCGACATTTGGTTATCAGTTAGCTGGTGATGATAATGATATTTTTAATAATTATATTTTTATAAGAATTAGTTTAATCGAGCAATCAAATTGTCTTTGGCAAAATAACTTAAGGTACCCCAATATGCTTATAGGCATTCCCAAGGAACCCATGGTCGGCGAAACGCGTGTTGCCGCCACTCCCAAGACCGTTGTCCAATTACTCAAACTAGGCTACGACGTCTGCGTTGAAGCCGGAGCAGGTTTGGCAGCCAACTTTAATGATCAGGACTATATAGACGCCGGTGCTGTTATCAACAGTGACACCAAAGCCGTTTATCAAAGTGACCTGCTGCTTAAGGTTAACCCAGTTCAAGATCACCCTGATTATGGGTGCAGCGAACTTGAACTGATGAAAGATGGGGCAAATCTGATCAGTTTTATTGCTCCGGCACAAAATGCAGACCAGTTAAAGACTATGGCCACTCGCAATATGACAGTCATGTCCATGGAGTCAGTGCCACGTATCTCCCGCTCCCAATCTATGGATGCCCTTAGCTCCATGGCCAATATTGCTGGTTATCGTGCCGTAGTTGAATCAGCTCATCATTTTGGCCGCTTTTTCACCGGTCAGATTACCGCTGCCGGCAAGGTCCCTCCTGCCAAGGTACTGATTATCGGTGCCGGCGTAGCAGGTCTAGCCGCTATTGGCGCGGCGGGCAGTCTGGGTGCCATTGTACGCGCTTTTGATACCCGCCCCGAGGTAAAAGAACAAATCAATTCCATGGGCGCAGAATTTCTGGAAGTAGATATGGAAGAAGAAAGTGGCTCTGGTGATGGTTATGCCAAGGTCATGAGTAAGGCCTTTATTGAAGCAGAAATGGCACTGTTTGCCGAACAGGCCAAAGACGTCGATATTATTATTACTACCGCCATGATCCCCGGTAAGCCAGCGCCCAAGTTAATCACAGCTGAGATGGTGGCAAGTATGGCCTCTGGCTCCGTAATTGTTGATCTGGCGGCCGCCGGTGGGGGTAACTGTGAACTAACTCAGGCAGGGCAAGTGATGACCTCTGACAATGGCGTTACGGTCATCGGCTATACCGATATGCCAGCCCGCCTGCCGGGTCAGGCATCACAGTTATATGGCACCAATTTGGTGAACCTGTTAAAACTGCTGACACCGGAAAAAGATGGCCACTGTGCCGTTGATTTTGATGATCCTGTACAGCGTGGTGTCACCGTCACTAAAGATGGCGACGTCACCTGGCCTGCACCCCCTATTCAGGTCGCCGCAGCACCGACGCCCAAGCCAGAAGCAGTGGCAGCACCAGAAGCCCCTGCCAAAGCGGCCATGCCCCAAGGTCTAAAATATGGTCTGGGTGGCGCAGGCTTAGCCCTGATTGCTTGGATTGCCATGTATGCTCCAGCGGCTTTTCTGGGTCACTTTACCGTATTTATTCTCTCCTGTGTAATCGGCTACTATGTCGTTTGGAATGTCTCCCATGCCCTGCACACCCCTCTTATGTCTATCACTAATGCGGTGTCTGGCATTATTGTAGTCGGGGCTCTATTGCAGGTAGGTGACGAACTCAATCTGGTGACCATACTGGCACTGATATCCGTATTAATCGCAACCATTAACATTGCCGGCGGCTTCTTTGTCACCAAACGCATGTTAAAGATGTTCCAAAAGTAGGAGACGACCAATGCAAGCAGGTATGGTTACAACGGCTTACATTATTGCTGCCGTGCTGTTTATTCTGGCCCTGGCTGGCCTTAGCCAACAGGAATCCGCCAAGCGTGGCATCTGGTATGGCATCGCGGGCATGGGTATTGCTCTGGCCGCCACACTGCTGGGCCCTGAAGTTATTAACCTAAGTACTGGCCTAGGCTATATTATGATTGCCATGGTCATTGGTGGTGTCATTGGTATTTATCTGGCCAAACGTGTCGAAATGACCGAAATGCCGGAACTGGTCGCCATGCTCCACAGTTTTGTCGGCTTGGCTGCCGTGTTTGTGGGTATCAATAGCTATCTGGATCACCCGGTATTAGAGCCCGTGATGCAAAATATCCATCTGGTGGAAGTGTTTCTGGGCGTATTTATCGGTGCTGTGACCTTTACCGGTTCTATTGTCGCCTTTGGTAAGTTACGCGGCATCATGGCCTCCAAAGCCCTCAATCTGCCTCACCGACACAAGCTGAACGCTCTGGCTTTACTGGCTAGCGCAGTATTACTGGTGCAGTTTGTCGCCCAAGGTGGCAATGATAGCTACTTGATTATTATGACGATTATCGCTCTGCTATTTGGCTGGCATCTGGTGGCCTCTATCGGAGGCGCCGATATGCCGGTAGTAGTATCCATGCTGAACTCCTACTCTGGCTGGGCAGCGGCTGCCGCAGGCTTTTTGCTGGGCAATGACCTATTGATCGTTACTGGTGCTCTGGTAGGTTCTTCTGGTGCTATTTTAAGCTATATCATGTGTCGCGCTATGAACCGCTCCTTTATCTCGGTTATTGCCGGCGGCTTTGGTAATGACCCGGTAGCCAGTGATGACGAAGAAGAAGGCGAAGTGCAACCAACCACCGCTGAAGAAGTAGCCAGTATGCTCACTGCTGCCAAGCAGGTTATTATCACTCCTGGCTATGGCATGGCCGTTGCCCAAGCCCAATATCAGGTGCAGGATATTACTGCTAAACTGCGCGCTCAGGGAGTCAATGTACGCTTTGGTATTCACCCCGTAGCGGGGCGTTTGCCAGGCCATATGAACGTCCTGCTGGCGGAAGCCAAGGTGCCTTATGACATTGTGCTGGAAATGGATGAAATCAACGACGATTTCAGTGACACAGATGTGGTACTGGTGATCGGCGCCAACGATACCGTTAACCCGGCAGCGAAAAAGCCGGGCAGTCCTATTGCTGGTATGCCCATACTGCATGTATGGGAAGCTAAACAGGTCATCGTGTTCAAACGTGGTATGGCCTCAGGCTATGCGGGTGTGCAAAACCCGCTCTTCTTTATGGACAATAGCAAAATGCTATTTGGTGATGCCAAAGATATGACCGGTGAGATAGCCAAGCACATTTAATGATTAAACCTTAAGTGTGTGTATAAGGGCGCCCTAGAGGCGCCCTTTTTTCTGCCTGAAAAATGCTTACAATCTGCGGTGCAAGGCGACTGGCATGCGCTGGCGTACCTGTTGCACATAGTCCAGATCAATAACCGCGCTGCTACAGCCAACGCCCAATTGCATTTCCTCCAGCACCTTACCCCAGGGATCAATAATCATGGCATGCCCGTAGGTTTCACGCTTACCATGCTGACCACCCTGTGCCGCGGCTAAAATATAGCACTGAGTCTCAATAGCTCTGGCCCGTAATAAAGCCCGCCAGTGTGCCGCCCCTGTGGTGCTGGTAAAGGCAGCGCCATTGCTAATAACCTGTGCTCCCTTGGCCACCAAAGCCAAGTGTAATTCAGCAAACCGCAGATCATAGCAGGTTGTTAAACCCAGCTTACCAATGGGTGTATCTACTACTACTGATTGGTCACCAGCTTCAAAGTTATCTGATTCCCGATAACTGCCTTGAGCATCTTTGACATCAACATCAAATAAGTGAATTTTGTCATAGCGAGCCACTTCCAGACCCTGCTCATCATAGACAAAACAGGCTGCTCTGACACGTTGTGGGTTAATTACCTGGTCTGTACAGGGTATGGTCCCTCCTACCAACCACAAACCCAACTCTTTCGCCTGCCGGGCCATCCATTGACGCAATGGCCCTTGCCGATTTATCTCGCCATCACCAGCTACCTGCAACTGATGGCTACCAAAAACGGCAAAATTTTCAGGTAATAAGGCCAGTACCGCCCCCTGCTCTTTGGCAGACACCAATTGTTGACGGGCCTGAGCCAGATTGGTCGCCACATTCTTACCACTGACCATTTGTACCACAGCGGCGCGAGTATTACTGGAACTTATAGACATTGTTTAAGCGCTCATCCAATGACTTGGGCTGGTTATTGGCATCAAACATCTGCTGCAAATCAACATCAGGTTTATCCAAATCACCAGTCACACCATAACGTGCGGTGGTGAATGTAGACAGCTCATCACCAACCAGCTTATCTACCACATATAGTACACCACTTAATTGTGGCAAGCCGGCTAACAGGGCGGCAAAAGACAACTTATCTGTCACCGGCAGGGTAATATATAAATCGTTATCTACAGTGCGGTTATTGAAATCAATAATACCATCCAACATAAGTTCTAAAGACGAAGACTTAAAAGTAGCAGGTGTCACAGTGCGGGCAATACCATCGGCAATATGGTAATGGGCATGAATACTGTCAAATTGGTACTCATCACTAAATATATCGGTAAAATCCAAACGAATACGTTGCAACAAACGCCCCATATCCAGTAAAGACAGCACCTTTAGTCCACCAGCCAAAGTAGGCACTTCAAAAAACTCACCCTGTTTAATACGTAGCTCAAAATCTCCCGTAGCCGACTCAATATCAAAGGCTAAGGGCGATGCCGGCCAGGCTAATTGGGCTTCCAAGGCACCATAGTTACTATCAATAGTTGGACTGTAACCCCAACCACTCAATGTATTGGCAACCCCTTGACTTAATATACGACCACTAAAGATGGTTTTATGAGCCTGCCCCTGCTTACCCCAGACCATATTGCCCGCAAGGTGACTGTCATGCAGATCTGCTTCTATATCATGCAAATATACTTTGCCATCCTGATGGCGAGCTTTTAAACGCCAATGACCATAGGACTGCTGGTTATTACTGATATCGTGTAGTTGCAAATCCATATCCGGAATCATAGCTGGGTCAACAGCCGCTAGTAAGTCTATTTTTTCTGTATCTATATCCTCGTCTTGTGTTTCTGGCAACTGGATACGCACATGGTCCACATTTACCTGCCAGGGACTAGCGTCACCTAGATTTACCACCTGACCGGTGACGGCATGGGACAGCAGATTGAAAGACCAGCCCTTAGCAGACAAGGCATAAGTCAGTTGAGCATCATCTAACAGCACATCCTGCCATTGCAGTTGCTCGACTAGCAGGTCTATCTTCTTTACGGCAGGTATATGCAAACCCTCAGTGCTACTGTTATGCCCCTGCATAAAATCCAGCCAATAGGGTGCATCAAGGTGCGGTATATGTCCGCTAATATAAGTGCCCGAGGATACTGCCGGGGCCATTTGTCCCAAACCGATACCCAAACCCTGCAATTGCCCATTATCAATAGCTAAAGCCATATGTTGTAGAGCATTGCTAATATATAACCCCTGCTGGTCTGCCTGACGCTGCCATAACCAGAAGATTTCATCGGCCGGTTTAATCATCTGGGGCCAGTTCACGTCTTCAGGAGTAAATTTTAAACTTCCCAAGGCCACTTGGCACTGGTCAGACGTTAACAGACAGACTGGCACTGCAACGTCAACCTGTGACCGCTTTGGTAACCAGGGATCGATCGGCAGATGTGATAAGGATAGCTGACGTAAAGCAAAGCTGCTGGGCAAGTTGCCCTGTAAACGCAGCCACGCCATTGGCCGTTCGTCAACGCCATAGCTTTGCCATAGGGCCGCAGGTATGCCGTATTGCCACTCACGAGCTTGCGGTCTGGGTGTTAAGTGCAAACTAAGCCTATGCCCGTCGGCCAAGCCTTGCGCCCGAAAATCCTGCACACCTCGATCAGTGACTCTGGTAGTAAACCCTACCTGCTCCAATGCCATCTGCTGCTGTTGCCAAAAACCCGTCACCTGTTCACCTGTGACCTGCATATCATATGTGGCTGTTCTGCCCTTGGCATATGGGCCGTAAGGAACCTCTACGCGCCCCCGTATATGTATGTCACCAGCCGGATTTAGACCCATAATCCAGTCAGGTATACTAACCTGTGGAGGTAGTTGTTTGACCAACTTCTGCAATAACAACCCATCACCACCTAACTCACCAGCAATAGTGATCATCGCCTGTTGTTTATCTTGGGTAGCCAGCATGGGCACCTCAACACGCCAGTCGCGCACAGCCAACCCCGCATCACCTGCAGCCAATAGCTGCCCCTGACGCAGATCAACGGCAACCATCTGGTGATCACTGGCAAAGTCCAAAGCGACAGCATTGATAGCTGGCCAGCCTGCAGCATACTGCACTTGTGGCAAGCGAGCCTGCCCCCATACAGGAACACTAAAGGCATAGGGGCCAAGCGCTTTGGCCTGCTTGCCCACGGCACCATTATAGGTAATACCGCCTTGTGTAATGCGCCCAGCCTGAGCAGCACCAGCAATATAATCACCTAATGCCGAGCCCATGGTTAGATCGGGCAACATAGCAGGCAGGGTTGTTATATCCAGCTCTTCCAGCCCCAAACGCATTTGGAAAAAAGCTTCCTTATCAATGCCATAGCGGGGAAAATGCCCACCCATACGTAACTTAAACCTAGCCTCACCTTTATCTAGCTGTATCAGACCAGTGCGCAAATGACTAAACTGAGAATCTACCCGCCAAGCGACTTCGCCCTGCATACCGTCAAACTGCCACGCCTGACTGGTTAGCTTTGGTATATGCACCTTTAAGCTATCCTGATCATCAACACTGACTTTGCCACCTTTGGCGTTAATGACAATAAAGCCATCAGCCCCGCTTACCTCAGGTATGCCACGCCAAGCCGACACAGAGGTATCCTGCATACTGGCACTAAACAAAAATGCTTGCGGTTGCGTGGCTTGCCAATACAAGCGTGGCTGATAAACCACTCCTTGCGGGTTCAGTTGAATAATGGGGGTCGTCAGTTTGCTTGGCAGGTGTGTCATTTGCTGTAGCACTTTTGCCACTGGTGCTAATTGCATAGCAGGGCTCACCAGTTGCCAATCATTGCCGTTGCTCACCACTGCCAAATCTTGTATTGGCCAGGCTTGCTCGGCTATTGAGCCTGACAGATTAGCCATCTGTATGTGCAACAAATCAGGCTGTTTATTAATATCCAGATCACTTTGCAAGTGTATGGGCAAGCCCTCATAGCGAGTTTGTAGTTGTAGATCGCGTATATAAACCTGCTGCAGTTGCTGCTGCTCTACCTGTAACCAGACTTGGGCCGATATGTGACCATTTGCCAATTGTGGTACATCAAGTTGCTGCCACACTGAATCCAGTGGCAACTGGTGAACTTGGACTTGCATGTGCGCTGCCGCTATGGCCATAGTATCGGTAAAATAAATTTCACCCAAGACGCCTAATTGACCCTGAGTAACAGGATAGTTGGCCTGCAGGTTTAAGGTAATAGCGTCTGCCGTCAGCGGATTTATCATGGCCGACACATTGTGCATGGTTATAGCCTGACCATGCTTTGGCACCAAGGTCAGTTGCGCATCTGTCAGGGCCAAACTACCGGCGCGCTGCAATAGCCCCAATAATACTGATGGCGAGGGTGAAGTGGGTGTAACAGCCTGAGTAAGGGGCTTGATACCTTGTGGTTGCCAGCTACCATCAGCCGCTTCCTGCAGTGTGACCAACAAGCCAAATAATTGCACGTTTGACAAGTGTAACTGCTGGCGCAACAGTAAAGCTTGTGTATCCAGGCTTAAACTTAAACGCTGTAAACCCAGATCATTATGGCCTAAGCTAGCCCCGGTAATATCGATGGCAAGGTCACGACCCTGCAATTGCAAGGTAAAATCATCGATGGCTACAGGCTGCTGTAAAATGGTCTGTAACCAGGTTTCAACCTGCTGATGGTAAAGCGGATGACTATGCAGGCCCACCCGCAACATGGACACCAGTACAAGGACTGCCAGTACCGGCACCAATAACAGATAATGTAACCAGGCAAACAGGCGTTTCATATGCTCAAGCTCCTAGCGCAATACCACATCAAACTGTTCGCAGAAATACATAGACTCTACCTGCAGGCGAATAGTCTTACCAATAAACTCTTCCAACTCAGCTAAATGGTCTGCTTCCTGATCCAACATGCGATCAATTACGGCCTGATTAGCTAACACCAGATAAGTATCTGTATCAAAGGCTCTGGCAGCCCGCAGGATTTCCCGGAATATTTCATAACATACGGTTTCAGGTGTTTTACTCATGCCTGTGCCATGGCAGGACGCACAAGGTTCACACAACAATTGTTCCAGACTTTCGCGCGTCCGTTTGCGGGTCATTTCAATCAACCCCAAATCAGAAACCCCTGTCACTTTGGTTTTTACATGGTCTTTTTCCAAAGCCCGCTCCAGAGTACGTAACACCTGACGTTGATGCTCTGTTTCTTCCATATCGATAAAATCAAGGATGATAATACCACCCAGATTGCGCAAACGCAGTTGTCGGCCAATGGCTTTGGCGGCTTCCAGATTAGTACGGAATATGGTTTCTTCGAGGTTGCGGTGGCCGACATAGGCCCCTGTATTCACATCGACTGTGGTCATGGCTTCAGTCTGATCAATAATCAGATAACCACCGGATTTGAGGGGCACCTTGCGACCCAGAGCCTTTTGAATTTCATCTTCCACATTGTACAGATCAAAGATAGGGCGCTCACCGGGATAATATTCCAAGGTACTGGCCAATTCAGGCACTAGCTGTTCAACAAACTCTGAGGCTTTTTGAAAGGTTTCTTTGGAATCGATACGAATTTTCTCCACCTGGGGGTTAGCAATATCTCGCAATGTACGCAGCGCTAAAGGGAGGTCTTCATAAATAATACTGGGGGCTTTGCCAGTTCCAGCCCGTTCCTGCAACTTGCGCCATAAGAGCCGCAAAAAAGCGATATCCTCATGTAAGCCATGGGGCAACACACCTTCTGCTACAGTACGCAAAATAAAGCCATCATCAGCATTGGGCCCTTCTGCTTCAATAGCATCCAGAACGATATCACGTATACGATTACGCTCGTCTTCGTCTTCGATTCGTTGCGAAACACCAACGTGACTGGCACCTGGCATATACACCAGAAAGCGGGAGGCAATGGACATTTGCGTGGTTAAACGTGCGCCTTTAGAACCAATGGGATCTTTGGTAACCTGTACCAAAATTGATTGACCTTCACGCAACAGAGAACCTATTGGCTTCTCTTGTGCACTGTCTTCAATATCACCGGCATGAATAAATGCCGCTTTTTCCAGACCAATATCAACAAAAGCTGCCTGCATACCGGGCAACACTCGTGCTACCTTACCTTGATAAATATTGCCAACAATACCGCGGCTATCATTACGTTCAACATGCACTTCCTGTAGCATGCCATTTTCAATCACCGCCACCCGGGTTTCCATGGGGCTGAAATTAATTAATATTTCTTCATTCATGCGCTAATTCCCTCTAGACCGGACTGTTTATAGAACACCCAGTCTAGGCTACTCTAAAGGCCCGACGCAAACCTCGCAAAACCACAAATATCCAAGGCCACACAAGAGCGCTGGTTAGGGCGGGTATAAAAACCATCCAAATATCCGTGGTATTGCCACCCAGGCTCTGTCCCCAATAACTGATAAACTGGTTAACACAAAGCAAAAAACCAATCACAAAAGACTGCTGCCAAAGACGATACATACGCATTCGACGATACAACAAAGCAGCAAAAAATATGGTTATCACCATGGCCAATGCATTCATGCCAAGGAAGTTATACTGCAATAAGTCCAGTAACAGGCCAATAATAAAAGCCAAACCCAAATTGAATCTATGTGGTAATGCCATCACCCAGTAGATACAAACCAGGGGTACCCATTCCGGCCATCCCCATTGCATCACTGCAGGTAACGGAAAAGCACTCAGCATAAAGGCCAGCAACAAGGTTAAATAAACGATCCAATGATTATGCGATGGGGCGGTAACCATATTATTGCTGCTCCACTGATTGTTGCTGTTGCTGATGAGGTGTACTCACTACCAACAATTGCCGTGACAAGCTTAAGCGCGCCGTAGGCTGCGCCAGTACACGGGCAAATTCGCGCCCGGGATCCCGGTCTACCAGTATAATCTCAGCTACCGGATAACCCTCAGGAAAACGCAGACCCAAGCCCGAGCTAACCAATAAATCGCCAACTTTTATATCTGCTGTATGAGCAATATCAACCAATTCTATATGTTCATAGTTACCTCTGCCATAGGCAACACTGCGTAAGCCCGTACGATTAACCTGCACTGGGATAGCATGATTGGCGTCAGTTACTAACAGCACGCGGCTGGTGAAGGGGCTAGTGGCCGTAACCTGCCCCATCACCCCCGTCTGATCCAATACGGCTTGTCCTACCCTAATACCATCCTGACTACCATCATTAACAATAACCTGATGCACAAAAGGATCGGGATTAACCCCAATAAGCTGGGTGGCCCTTATTTGCTCATCCAGTTTTTGGGCGCTATTTAACAGCTCGCGCAACCGCACATTCTCAGCAGTAAGGGAGGCCAGTTTTTGCACTTCTCTTTCGGCCAGCATTAGCTGAGCTCGCAACTGTCGATTTTCCGCTAATAGATCTTCACGTTCTTGCAAGCGATCATTTACCCAGGTCCAGGACTGTTCCGGCAAATCAACTAGCCACTGCACTGGCGTCACCGCAACTGACAACCACGAACGCACCTTCTGCATGGTCTCAATCTGATAGTCGGCCACAATAAGAAACAGGCTTAACACCACATAGATGGATAACTTATGGCGAATGCCCGTGCCTTTAAATAAAGGATCGATAACTTGGCTCCCTATATCATTACTGGGCCAAATATCCCCATTGACTACAGCAGAGGGATAAATGGCCCGTTAATAAAGCAAAACGGCGAGGATATGCCTCGCCGTAAGTCTGTCTGGATAATGCAAAAACAGCTATTTTTAGTCTTTGGCCAATAACTCAAAAGTGCTTTCATCCAACATTTGCAATGCTCGGCCACCACCGCGCGCTACACAGGTCAGGGGATCTTCGGCGACAATCACTGGCAGACCGGTTTCCTCACTAATTAGACGATCCAAATCACGCAACAAGGCACCACCACCGGTTAAAACAATACCACTTTCGGCAATATCTGCAGCTAATTCGGGCGGTGAATGCTCCAAAGCACTTTTTACTGACTGTACAATCGTAGACAAAGGTTCCTGCAGGGCTTCCATAATTTCATTGCAGTTAAGGGTAAAGCTGCGTGGAATACCTTCCGCCAGATTACGACCCCGCACATCAATTTCCAAAATTTCACTACTGGGGAAGGCTGTGCCTATTTCCTGCTTGATACGTTCCGCGGTAGCGTCACCAATCAAGGAACCATAGTTACGGCGCACGTAGGCCACGATGGACTCGTCAAAGCGGTCACCGCCAACCCGCACAGATTCAGAATAAACCACACCATTAAGGGAGATAATGGCGATTTCCGTGGTACCACCGCCAATATCAACCACCATAGAACCACTGGCCTCTTCTACCGGCAGGCCCGCACCGATAGCAGCAGCCATAGGCTCCTCAATCAGATAAACTTCACGCGCCCCTGCTCCCATGGCCGATTCTTTGATGGCTCGACGCTCTACCTGAGTGGATTTACATGGCACACACACCAATACGCGAGGACTGGGCGTTAAGAAACTGTTTTCGTGCACTTTATGAATAAAATGCTGCAACATTTTTTCGGTCACATGAAAGTCAGCAATCACCCCGTCCTTGAGGGGACGGATGGCCGTAATATTACCGGGCGTACGGCCTAACATACGCTTGGCATCAGCACCCACAGCGGCAACACTCTTTTGGTTGCCATGGCTACGAATAGCAACCACAGATGGTTCATTCAACACGACATCTTTGTCACGCACATAAATCAAAGTATTGGCGGTACCCAAGTCGATAGACAGGTCGCTGGAGAATAGGCCTCGAATCTTTTTAAACATTAGCTATATTTGCTCTTTATATTCGTTTTACAAAGGGCCGCAAATTACCCTTTATTTTCAAAGACACAACTTTAACAATCGGACTGCATTTGAGCAAGAGGTATCCGTTTTCCCGGAGCCTATTTTGTGCTAAATTACGCCCTTTATTCTGTCAACTGAAGATAAATGCAATTTTCGTTGTTTGCTGACAGCGGTTCTGCCCTCATCAACACTAAGTTGGGCAGCCTTGTCAAAGATACACCGATGACATTTGCTAAAGCTTTGAGTATGACTAAATGCAAATAGTTCCCGGGTCTTTAATACCCACAGCAATACAGAGCACACTATGGCCCTAGATAACGCCGATATATTGAAAATAGCCAAGTTGGCGCGCTTGCAAGTCAATGCTGATCAAGTAGATGACTATGCTAACAGTATCTCCAGTATTTTGGACTTGGTTGACGCCATGCAAAAAGTAAACACCGAGGGTGTCGAACCACTGGCTAATCCACTGGACACACACCAGCGGCTGCGTACAGATGCAGTCACTGCTGACAATAAGCGGGATGCTTTTTTAGCTATTGCGCCCAAGAGTGAAGCCGGGCTCTTTCTGGTACCGAAAGTAATCGAATAACAGCCAGCACCGGAACGGCATGGTGCGAACCTGCTAACTGCGAACTTAACCAAGAACATGACTATGTCCTATACCACCATTACTCAATTATCTCAGGGACTTAAAGACGGCACCTTCTCCAGCCGCGAACTGACCCAGGATGCGATTGCTGATATTAAATCCCGCGATCACCTATACAACAGCTTTATCACTATTAGTGAAGATCTTGCTTTGGCTCAAGCCGACGCTGCCGATCAGCGTATTGCTGCCGGTCAAGCTGCGCCGATGACGGGTGTGCCCATTGCCCACAAGGATCTGTTTTGTACGCAGGATGTGCGTACTACTGCTGCTTCCAAAATACTGGAAAATTTTATACCTCCATACGAATCTACGGTGAGCCAACTGTTCCTAAATGCCGGCGCGGTGACAGTTGGCAAGACCAATCTGGACGAATTTGCTATGGGTTCGTCCAATGAAAACAGTTATTTTGGCAGCGTTAAAAACCCCTGGGATACGAAGGCTGTGCCTGGCGGCTCCTCGGGCGGTAGTGCTGCTGCTGTAGCCGCAGGTATGGTAGCAGGTGCCACCGGCACCGATACGGGTGGTTCCATTCGCCAACCTGCAGCCTTCTGCAATCTGACTGGTATTAAGCCTACCTATGGGCGTGTGTCACGCTTTGGTATAGTGGCCTATGCATCCAGCCTCGATCAAGCTGGACCAATGACACACACGGCTGCAGATGCTGCCATGATGATGAATGTCATGGCCCAGTTCGACCCACAAGACTCAACCAGTATGCAGGTGGACACACCCGACTACACAGCCAGCCTGAATGATTCCCTGGCCGGCCTGAAAATTGGCCTGCCTAAAGAATTCTTTGAAGCTGGATTAGACCCCCAAGTAGCCGCAGCCACCTTAGCCGCCATCAAACAATATGAGGCTATGGGTGCACAGATTATTGATATCAGCCTCCCCAACCTTCAACTGTGCATTCCCGCCTATTACGTTATTGCTCCATCTGAAGCTTCTTCCAATCTGAGCCGTTATGACGGCGTACGCTATGGCTACCGCTGCGATGAGCCCAAGGATTTGATGGATATGTACTGTCGCTCACGTGCCGAAGGTTTTGGCGAAGAAGTCAAACGCCGTATTATGGTAGGCACCTATGCCTTATCGGAAGGTTTTTATGATGCCTACTATCTAAAGGCCCAACGTATCCGACGTATGATTAAAAACGATTTCGTTAAAGCCTTTACTCAGGTCGATGTCATTATGGGGCCGGTAACACCTTCACCAGCCTTTGATCTGGGTAGTAAAACCAGTGATCCGGTAGCCATGTATCTGGAAGATATCTACACTCTCTCGATCAATATGGCAGGCATTCCAGCCCTGTCCACTCCCGCTGGCTTTGTTAATGGCCGCCCGGTTGGCCTGCATATTATGGGCAACTATTTTAGCGAAGCCAAGCTCCTCAACGTGGCCCACCAGTTACAACAAGTCACTGACTGGCACTTGCAACAACCACAGAGCCTATAAGGAGCATTACTATGTCTTGGGAAATTGTTATTGGTCTGGAAATTCACGTCCAGCTGGCCACTCAGTCGAAATTATTCTCTGGTGCCAAAGTGGGCTTTGGCGCCGCACCAAACACCCAGACCACACTGGTAGATCTGGGCATGCCTGGTGCCTTGCCAGTATTTAACGAGGAAGCACTGCGTCTGGCAGTTATGTTTGGCACCGCCATTGATGCAGAAATTGGCAAACGCTCCGTATTTGCTCGCAAAAACTACTTTTATCCCGACCTACCCAAGGGCTATCAGACCAGTCAAATGGATGACCCTATTGTCGGTCTGGGCCATATAGATATTCAACTGGAAGATGGCACCACTAAACGCGTGGGCGTGACCCGAGCCCATCTAGAAGAAGACGCCGGCAAATCCTTACACGAAGATTTTGATGGCATGACCGGTATCGACCTAAATCGCTCCAGTACACCCTTGCTGGAAATTGTTTCCGAACCCGATATGCGCAGTGCCAAAGAGGCCGTGGCCTATATGCGCAAAATGCATGCCATCGTCACCACCTTGGGCATTTCTGATGGCAATATGGCGGAAGGTTCCATGCGTTGTGATGCTAATGTCTCCATTCGCCCCCGCGGACAAGCAGAATATGGCACTCGCACAGAGCTGAAGAATATCAACTCCTTCCGCTTTATCGAACGGGCTATCAATATCGAAGTAGAACGCCAAATCGATATTCTGGAAGACGGTGGTAGTATTACTCAGGAAACGCGCCTCTATGATGCGGACAAACATGAGACTCGTTCCATGCGCAGTAAAGAGGAAGCCAACGATTACCGCTACTTCCCCTGCCCTGATCTATTGCCTATTGTTATTGACGATGACTATATCAACACCATCCGTGCACAGCTGCCAGAGTTGCCTGACCAGCGCCATGCGCGCTTTATGGAAGCTTACGGTTTAAGCTCATACGATGCTGGAGTCCTGTCTGCCAGTCGCACTATGGCCGATTACTACGAAGTCGTTCAAGGCGCCTGTGGTGACGCCAAACTCAGCGCTAACTGGGTTACCGGCGAACTCGCTAAATATCTGAACGCCAATGATGTAGACATAGATAATAGCCCAGTATCTGCCCAGCAATTGGGCCAATTACTGACCCGTATCAAAGATGACACCATCAATGGCAAGGCAGCTAAAACCGTATTTGAAGAACTATGGAACGGCGCCGGCGAAGTGGACGCGATTATCGCTGCCAAAGGCTTAAAGCAAGTCAGCGATATGGGTGCTATCGAAAGTATGGTAGATGAGGTTATCGCCAATAGTCCCAAGCAAGTACAACAATATATTGATGCAGAGCCGGCCAAACGAGGCAAAATGCTGGGTTACTTTATGGGTCAGGTAATGAAAGCCTCTAAAGGCGCTGCCAACCCCGGTCAGGTCAATGGCATGCTGAAAAATAAATTGGACGCTATGTGCTAAATGACCAGCACCGGCTATACGCCATGCTTTAACCTGCTAATACAGGCAACAGCATGGCGTCTAGCGCAAACCCCTTACTGGTCAGATAAAGCCAGATCCACCATCAGGTCATCGGACAGCTGCTCCAGCGCATCACGTACGTCTTCTGGATCAATATGCGCTGCCAATTGCAGCTCCGCACTAGCCACAAACATGGCTTCACCAGACATGGAGCCACTTACCACATCCGTTTCCAGACTTAACAGGTTAGCACCCAGATCAGAACAGGCGCTGGCAACCTCGTGCACGATACCGGGCTTATCATGGCCCGTAATTTCCAGCCATACCACTTGTAAGTCACGGTCCGCAATATTACCACTGGCGCTAATGGTAACGGTCATACCCTGCTTACTCAACGCCTGCAAATCCTTATTTAAAGCAGGCAGATTGGTTTCTTCTACCATGATCGTCAGAATACCTGCAAATTGGCCTGCCAGATTGGCCATACTGGACTGCCCCCAACTGCCGCCATGCTTAACAATCACATCAGAAAGCATCTGCACCAGACCAGGACGATCGGGACTAATAACGGTGAGGATGATAGTTTTCATAACAATAAGTTCCTAAGCTAAATTAACCACAGTCTAGGGTAAGCAGACCTTAAGGGTCAACCAATATAGCATCTCAGAAGCGACACCCAGATAGCAATTTTATTCTGCCAGCATAGCCTGTATGCGAGCCGTCAACATGGCCACAGCCGCAGGATTATCACCACCTTCGGGCACCAACAAATCAGCATACTGACGAGAGGGCAAAATATGCTCCAAATAGCCTGCCCTAACCGTTGACTGGTACTGGCTCAAAACCGAGTCCATATTACGGCCCCGGTCATGCACGTCACGCTCCAAACGCCGGATCAGGCAGATATCCAATGGCACCTCCATAAACACCCGTAAATCAATCAGATTACGCAAACGCTCTTCACAAAATAGTAAAATACCTTCCAGCACCAGCACTCTGGGTGGCTGTAGAATGACCGTTTCCAGTGCCCGGCAATGTTCATGAAAACTATATACGGGGCGTTCCACACTGCGTCCGGCAGCCAGCTCCGCCAAATGCACAGCCAACAGAGCATGGTCCATAGCATCAGGATGGTCATAATTCATTAGATTACGCTGGGCCATAGACAGATTACGCTGATCCTTGTAGTAATTATCTTCTGATAACACCATCACTTCAGCTGGGTCAAAAGCGGCTTGAATATTGTATGCCAATTGACTCTTGCCTGAACCCGATGCGCCAGCAATGCCTATAATTTGCACTAAAATCTCCTACAATGACAGATGAACTCTCGTTAAGGATTTATTATACTGCTATCAACTCCATTTGACTGCATTAGCATGAATATTATTCTCTTCCATGATCAGGACATCGGTGCCGATCAATTGCTGACCATTAGTGACCAACGTCGTCAAGACCATTTACACAAGGTACTTAAAGTACAAGTTGGGGATCAACTACGCGTAGGCAGGATCAATGGTCAGACAGGCATGGGGGAAGTGGTATATCATGATCAAGATACCACCCGCCTACGCGTCGAGTTATCACAAGCCGGCCCTCGCGCTCTGCCACTGTCCTTGCTGTTGGCCATACCACGCCCCAAAATGTTACGTCGTATACTGCAAACCTGTGCCACCTTCGGGGTCAAGGAAATTAAACTAATTAACAGCGCCAAGGTAGAAAAAAGCTTCTGGCAAACGCCTTTTTTGCAACCTGAACAGGTGTATAATCAGCTCTTGTTGGGCATGGAGCAAGGTGGCATCACCCATTTGCCAAAATTAACCCAAGCCAAGCTGTTTAAGCCCTTTGTAGAAGACCAGCTGCTACACTGGGCAGCCAATACCCAAAGGCTGGTAGCCCATCCACGCGAGGCTCAGTCATGTCCACCGGCCAGCCTGCAACCTACCTGTCTGGCCATTGGCCCGGAAGGTGGCTTTACCGACTATGAAGTGGATAAATTACAGGCACAGGGGTTTACCAGTGTCAGCTTGGGGGCTAGAATCCTACGGGTCGAAACGGCCATCCCTGTGGCTATTAGCAAACTGATGCAACTGTAACCATGAAACCTCGTTACGGCGGTCGTTACCGCCCCCCTGCCCCCAAACGCTCCCCCCTGATTACCGCCGCGGGAGCACAAATGTTGCGTCAGGAACTGGATTATCTGTGGCGCGAGAAACGCCCACAAGTAACCCAGTCAGTAAAAGAAGCGGCCGCCCTGGGTGACCGTAGTGAAAATGCGGAATATATCTACGGTAAAAAACAACTGCGGGAAATTGACAGCCGAGTGCGTTTTCTGCAGCAACGTCTGGAAAATATCAAGGTGGTTGACAGCTTGCCCAGTGAGCAGAGCAGGATTTACTTTGCTGCCTGGGTTAAGCTGCTTGACGAACAGGAGCAGGAACGCACCTTGCGGATTGTTGGCCCCGATGAGATCAATCCGGCACTGGGCTATATCAGTATCGACTCACCCTTGGCAAAAGCATTAGTAGGTAAACAGCAGGATGATATGGTGATCTTGCAGGACTTGGCAAAGTCCTACACAGTACTGGCCATCTGGTATCAGCAATAGCCGCTTTACACCAAGTTAAGGCTTTTGCAGGATGTTTGCCAACATACTTCTAAACCGGCTCCTGCGAGTAAGAAACAAGCTGAAATCTGGCCTGATCCAAAGCTCTTTTCAATACTTCTTCGGCGCTTGGATGATAAATAGGCATGGCCAGAAATTGTGCTGCTGTCAGCTTGTGGGTGATGGCCAGGGCCAGCAAGTGAGCAAGGTGCTCTGCCTGATGACCAAGCAGCTCAGCGCCCAGAATTTCACCTGAATACTTGTCTAGGTAGACTTGCATTCGGCCTTGGGGTTTTTTCCAGACTTCATGTCGCGGACTGGTAAAAGGCACATCACCAATCACTATATCAGTGCCCTCAAGCTGCTGAAAACTGCGCCCTACTATGGCCATTTGTGGATCAGTAAAATATATTCCCAATGGGGTTTTACGCGGCACAGGAATCGTGTCAGGATAAGTTAATGCATTATCACCGGCAATTCTGCCCTCATCATAAGCTTCATGCCACAAAGGTAAATCATTGGTCACATCACCAGCGATATATATTGGCAGATTACCACATTGCATGGTTTGAGGATCAAATACGGGAATGCCATTTTTATCCACTGGTATATCTGTGTTTTCAACTGCCAAACGATCTATATTGGAAACCCGACCTGCAGCCACTAAAATGGCATCAAAGTGTTGCTTTATAACACGACCATCGGCTTGCTGATAAGCAATAACTGCCGCATTATTCTCTTCCCAAGCATCCACAATAGTACCCTGTGGATAGATATCCAACTCTTCGCTCAAGCAGCTTAGGGTCGCCGCTTGTAATGCAGGATGGCTCAGATCGCCAATTTTGCCAGTACGACCAAATAAACTGGTTTTTACTCCCAGCCGGTGTAAGGATTGCCCCAATTCCAAGGCAATCACCCCAAGGCCGATAACGGCTATTGATTTAGGTAAACGCTTTATTTCAAAGATAGTATCACTGGTGAATACGCGGCTGGCAACCGGTTGTAGTGCGGCAGGTATACGGGGCCTTGTGCCACAGGCGATAATAATTTTTTCGGCCTGCACAATAATATCATCATCGACTTGTATCTGTTGGTTAGACAGAAATTTAGCAAAACCCTGCAACTTTAAGTGCTCCGGGATTTGAGCAATTTGTTTTAATACATTACCAACAAACTTATCAGCACGATCTTGTCTAATTCTATTAAACACCCGTTGGTCATCGACACTCACCTCAGCATCAATACCAAAGGCGGCGCCACGGCTGGATTCGTGGGCATGATCGGCAGCGGTGATCAGCATTTTGCTAGGCATACAGCCCACTCTGGCACAGGTTGTGCCATAGGGGCCATGCTGGATCATAACAAAGTCATCTGTGGTGCGGCGTATTCTCGAATAAGCGCCCAGTCCCGCAGTACCTGAACCAATAATGGCGTACTCTACCTTTCTTATCTGCATATCTTATCCCTTGTCTGGCAAAGCATTAAAGTCTTGCAGCCAAATCACTGGCTGTTTGACGCAGAGCGAATTTCTGAATTTTGCCGGTAGCCGTTCTGGGAATACTGCCAAATTCAATATGTGCTGGTACTTTATAGCCAGCCAAATATTCACGGCACCAGTCAAGTAGCTGTGGTGCTGTGACATCCTGTTCTGAGGCTAATTCAACAAAGGCACAGGGACGTTCGCCCCACTTAGCATCCGGCATCGCTACAACGGCTACAACAGCTATAGCCGGGTGTTTATAGAGCGCATCTTCTACTTCAATAGAGGATATATTCTCACCGCCAGAGATAATAATATCTTTCGATCGATCCTTTAATTGAATATAGCCGTCTGCATGCACAACACCCAAGTCGCCAGAATGAAACCAGCCCCCCTCAAAAGCCTTGGCCGTGGCTGCCGGATTTTTAAAATAGCCTTTCATTACCACATTGCCACGAAACATCACCTCGCCCAATTCCTGCCCATCATGTTTTACCGGCTGCATCGTTTCGGGGTGCAACACAGTGAGACCTTCCAGAGGTAAATATCGCACCCCTTGTCGCGCTTTTAACCCAGCCTGTTCTGTAACTGGTAAGTGATTCCACTCCTGATGCCACTCGTTGACCACTGCCGGACCATAGGTCTCCGTTAAGCCATAGAGATGAACCACATCAAAGCCCGCCGCACTCATGCTGGCTAACGTTTTTTCCGGCGGTGGTGCCGCTGCGGTTAAAAATTGTACACGACTGGATAGTTGCTGATCCCCTTGCCCAGCCAGAATCAGTGACATCACAATCGGCGCACCGCAAAGCTGACTGACCTTATGTTCGATCAATGCATGCCAGATATGCTCAGCCCGCACCTGACGCAGGCATATATGGGTACCTGCGACCGCTGACAGGGTCCATGGAAAGCACCAGCCATTGCAGTGAAACATAGGCAATGTCCATAGATAAACCGCATGCTTTGGCATAGACGTCGTCATGGCATTGCCCTGAGCCAACAGGTAAGCACCCCGGTGGTGGGAGACCACTCCCTTGGGATCACCGGTAGTACCCGAGGTATAACCAATGGCAATAGCATCCCACTCGTCTTCTGGCATCAACCATGCGTAGTTCGCATCACCCCCGCTGACAAAAGCCTCGTAATCAATAGCCGAACTGGCACACCGTTCACCCGAGTACTCAACATCATCATAAACAATCAGCACAGGGCTCACTGTGGCCTGCTCAAGAGCCTGCTGCATTACGGCCATAAACTCCATATCAACAATAACTATATCAGCGGCCGCATGATCCAGTTGAAATGCAATAGTGGCAGGGTCTAAGCGGGTATTAATGGCATGTAACACGCCCCTGCACATAGGTACACCATAATGGCACTCCAGCATGGCTGGCGTATTGGCTAACATCACTGATACAGTATCTCCCCTGCTGATACCAGAGGCAGATAAGGCTGATGCCAAACGTCTTGAACGCGCAAAAAACTCTTGGTAGGTGCGCTGCAATGAGCCATGAATAATGGCAATATGGTCAGGAAAAACGTTCGCCGCTCTATCCAAAAAACCCAACGGTGTTAGGGGTTGATGATTGGCGGCATTAGGCTCCAGATCCTGATTATATGCTTCACAGGTATTAGCCATCTACTGGTCGCTCCATGTTGGTATGCGTTTATCAATAAAGGCGCCTATGCCTTCTTGCGCGTCCTCTATCAACATATTGTCAACCATAACTGCCGATGCAAAAGCATAGGCATCGGCCAAAGGCATGGGCTGCTGTTCATAAAACGCACGCTTGCCAATGGCCAGTGTTTTGCTTGATTTAGCCGCAATTTGTTGAGCCATTGCCATGGTCGTTGTGGTTAGCTCTGCACTGTCCACCACCCCATTTATCAAACCAACTTCCGCGGCTCGCTGGGCTGATATCATAGTGCCTGTTAACAGCATCTCCATCGCATGCTTATTGCTCAGATTACGTGATAGTGCAACCATAGGTGTCGAGCAAAACAAGCCTATATTGACCCCTGGTGTGCTAAACTGTGCCACCTTATCAGCCCAGGCCAAATCACAACTGGCAACCAGTTGGCAGCCCGCCGCCGTAGCAACACCTGAGACCTCGGCAATAACCGGTTTAGGAGTATTAACGATAGACTGCATAACGGTAGAGCACAAGTGCATCATTTTGGTGAAATAACCACGTCCGTTATCCGCAGCATTGCGGCCTGCTGTTAGTTCTTTTAAATCATGGCCAGCACAAAATACTGGCCCCTTCGCAGCCAGCACAATAACCCGAACTTGGGGATCAGAAGACGCCTCGGTGATGGCCGCATGCAGACTAACTAACATCGCTTCTGATAAGGCATTGCGGCTGGCAGGATTGTTCAAGGTTAGCCGCAGCACACCTTGTTCACTGCGCTCCATTAACACCAGCGACTGGGCATCTAAATGGTCAGTGGTCATATTCTCGCTCCTTTCCTATAAGACCTTTGCACGATAGTTATTTTGTCCTGTGACAGCGTTAAAAACCTACTTAATCGGTCATTTATCATATATAAACTCCCTCTTTGCGTGCGTTTTCGCCTTGTCACACAACAATATACCGGCTCGTGCAAAGCCCTCCCTATGCTATTATTTGAGTTAGGATGGTCGCCAAACTGTTATCAGCTTACCGTCAATTGTTTCTTGGGATCATAAAAGGGTTTGGGCACCACCATCGCCGTGGTCTGACCACTTGGTGTGGTGACGACAAATTCTGTATCAAGTGTAGCAAAATTTGCGTCTACCATGGCCAAGGCAATATTCTGTTGTAAACGCGGGGAATAAACAGCTGAAGTCACCTTACCGACTGTCTGACCAGCTTTTTCTAAAGCCCAAAAGCAGGTATTGGAACCCGTTATGGCAGGCCCGTTAATAATAATCCCAACATGCCGACGAGACACACCTGCAGCACGAATCTTTTGTAATGCTGATTTGCCAATAAAGTCAAACTCAGCATCCAAATCAATCAGGCGCTCGAGCCCCAATTCGTATGGATTGGTATTGATATCCATATCCGCATGATAGGACAGCATGCCACCTTCTATACGGCGAATAGAAGAGGTATGGCCCGGCTGCAGCCCAAAAGGAGCACCTGCTGCCATAATCTTTTCCCATAGCAAATCACCTTGGGTAGAATCGCGCAAGTACAACTCATAGCCCAACTCACTGGACCAGCCGGTGCGGGAAACAATTAAAGGAATACCATCCAGCTCATATTCACGCAACCAGTAATACTTGAGGTCAAGAATACTGTCCCCAAACAGTGCTTGCATAACCTCCCCAGACTTTGGGCCTTGCAGTTGCAAAGGCGAGACATCAGGCTCACAGATATGCACATCCAACCCGGAATGCACAGCCACGCCCTGAGCCCAAAGCAAGATATCACTATCAGCCAGCGATATCCAAAAGTGATTTTCCGCCAAACGCAGTAAAATAGGGTCATTCAATATGCCCCCTTCGGCATTGGTAAGCAGCACATATTTACACTGGCCTACAGCGCATTTTGACAAATCACGTGGCGTCAGCAGTTGTACAAACCGAGCCGCATCTGGGCCAGTTATTTCTACCTGACGCTCAACCGCGACATCACACAGTATCGCCTGATTCACCAGGTTCCAAAAATTCTTCTGGGGGTTACCAAAATCTCTGGGAATATACATATGGTTATAGACAGAAAAATCTTTGGCTCCCCACCGCACAGTGGCGTCAAAGTAGGGAGATTTACGTATTTGTGTGCCAAAACCAAATTCTTTGGATGCGGTCATTTGCTGATTCCTTATATACTCAGGCGGTAATACTGACAGGAAAAGATCCTGTTCAATTTGATAGCGCAAAGCATATGCCAAATAACGCTCTAAAGAGGTCTAAAGAAACACCTGCAGAAGACTGTTTAGTCTAATATTTATTGATATCAAGTCCATTTGGACCAAGACAACAGGGCCAGTGCTTGATGGCGAGAAAACCGGGCAGATAGCAAGGGCTAACCGATTGGTATTATTGGCAAGTGATTGCTGCGTTTTATTCGCCATGCCGACTTGATGTGAACACCTATGCTGGCAGTAGTTTAAACAGGTTAGGAGTAGTGCATTTAACCTGCCTAGTGATAATATAAATAAAATAACGATCAATGCCTATTTCGTCATTTAATAACTGCTCAATCAAATCCTGAAAATCAGCAAGATTTCTGGCAATAATGGTCATAATATAATCGGAACCACCGCCTGTAGCATAACATTCGACTATTTCATCAATATTTTGAATATAAGATTCAAAGCGATCAAAATCAGATTTTTGATGTTTTTTTAGCGCCACTGTTACCGTTACCTTGGTCAGATCAACAATACGGCCAATATCAATCTGGGCTCGATAGGCCATAATAAGGCCAGCTTTCTCCAATTTATTTAAGCGCACCCAGCAAGGCGTGGGTGATAGATTGACCAACTCTGCTAATTTGGATTTACTGACTCTGCCATACTCTTGTAGTGCAGACAAGATACGGATATCGATTGTGTCCAAGGCCATTTTTTTCATTGTCGTATGCTCTTTTATAAACACCAAGCAAGGTTACTGGGACTCTAGGGAGCCTTCTCAATTAGACCAACTGGATTAATTACTGGGGATTATACACATGATAACCCCGTCGATACGAGAAGACACCGGCAATAGTGACATAGCCCACCGCCAGCCACATAGCAATCTTGATCACCAGTAGCAATTTGGGGTGTTGCTCAGGGGTAATGGCAACATCACCCAAAACCATGGTAAACAACACCATTACAATAGCTGAACTAAACATATTACCCATAGTCCGTGCCAGGTTAATCAGAGCCGAGGCAATACTTAAACGGTCGGCTGGCACCGCCCCCAAAGCGGCATTGTTATTGGGCGCCGAAAACAGACCAAAGCCCAGCCCCACAAACACCACCAGTGCCATGATATAGGCGATAGAGGTTTGGCTGTCCACCTGACTCATAAGTGCATAGCCAATGGCAAATAATCCACACCCCAAAGTAGACAGATAGCGCGCTTCATATTTGTCCGATAGCCGGCCGGCAATAGGAGACATAAACATCATGACCAAAGTCTGGATCATCACAATCTGCCCCGCCTCCACCGGTGTCATAGCATGCACATATTGCAAATAGATACTTAACAGAAAGACTAGCGAAAAACTGGAACCATAGACAAAAAATCCTGCCAATAACGAGCGATTAAGCAGCCGATTAGCACGCACAGCTCGTATACGTAACAGGGGATTTTCCCGATCCATCTGATGTTTGATAAACACCCCGAACAATAGTATACCCAAGCCTGCCAACAACATATAAACAGGCTGGCTAATTTGTCCCATACCCAATAAGAATACACTTACCGCCAAGGCAAACAAGGCCAACCCCTGCCAGTCCAAAGGTGGGGCATCCTCAGTGCGCCATTCCCCTTTAACCGACCGATACAACCAAACCAAAGCCAATAAGGCCACCAGAGCCGGGGCCCAGATAATACTGCGCCAACCCCAGTGCATAATCAGCCACCCACCCACCAGAGGTCCCATAGTCAAACCAAAGTACACAGAAGAGCTGGCAATACCCAAGGCCTGACCACGTTTACTGTCAGCGTAGATCGCACCAACCAGAGCAAGCCCCGTACCATAAACCATGGCACCAGCTATGCCCTGCAGCACCCGCACCAGCAGCAACATAAGGATATTGTGAGTTACCAGAATCAGGGCCGAGCTGAGGATAAATAGCAACGCCCCCAGCCAAAACATGCGTTTGCGCCCATAGCGATCAGCCAGACGCCCAACGGGTAATAAAAACACCACATTGCCCCACAACATGGCGGCAGGGATCCAGCTTAAGGCTTCGGCATCAGCTTTAAACTCAGTGCCAATAGCAGGAATAGCAATATTAATTGCCGACATGCTCATGGACATAATAATCAGAATTAAGCACAGCCCCAGCAAGGCCATGCGCCTGACCCGGGGTGAAGTTGCATAATAGGTTTGTAAGGCCTGCTGATCCATCAACCGTTACTTAACAAGGAAAAGAAACCATTAAACGCCAACCACGGTAACAGCACAAGAGGTAATGAATGGAACAGATAATATTAATTATTTGCACAACGGCAATTTTGGAGCAGAGAAGAATATTGCCCTGGGGCAGCAGAAGATAAGTGGCTCGGCCATAGACGACCGAGCCTGTATTAGTGATTTAACGGCTCAGCTTATGGCTTGGGACGCCAGGTCTGAGTACGGCCAAATAGTGAGATACCAATATAGCCACGCAAATCCAGTGTGCCATCAGCATTAAGCTTGATAGTGCACTTATAGTCCTTACCATTACCCGGGTCGTAGATCTTACCCTTGTGCCACTGATGAACACCCTTGGACTCGCCTTTATAGACAAAATCACGCAACAGGTTAAGGCCAATTACGGGCCGATCACGTAGCGCCTCATCGGGGTTATTGCGGTCAACCTTGGGTTGTCCGCCCAAACCGCTCTCGTCATCCGCCGGGTACAAAGGCTCTTTCAGGGCGACAATACGCCCGGCATACTTGCCATCCTGTTGATAAATTTCAATGGTCGCCTTGTCATCCGGTGATAACCAAACGCCCAGTAATTGATCACCATTAGCCCATGCCGCGCTGCTACAAAGTAGCCACACCAGTCCAGCCAATAGCCATTGGTAGCCCTTTATCAGGGATACAGTCTTGATATTATTTTGCATACTTTTTACCCTTTAGTGGTAGGGGTTAAAGGGGTGATTACCAAGCCCCTGCACTTAAGTGCCAACTGGTAAACCACCCTTAACCTAACTGGTTATAACTTTAGCAGACTAGAAGCTATAAGCCACTTTAACTGCGGTAATCAGACCGGAATTATCGGCCATCGCATTATCAAATGACCCTACACCAGGAACAGCGATCGGTACATTGGCATCACCTATGCTAACTTGACGAGCTCCCACCGTCACACTTAGCTGGTCAGCTGTGTAGGTAGCGCCAAGACCATAAGCGCTATTACCATCTGTTGGTGCAAATGGGCTACCATCAGTACCGGCTGCCTTTTCGTAATTATAGGTGGCAGCAATAGACCATTGGTCGTTTAACTTGCGGCCCAAACCAATACTATAGGCAGTGGTATTGTTATCGTAGTCTAGAATAGCTGCACCCGTTGCGAGCCCATAATCTGTGGGTGTAACAGACGTTTGGGTCCAGTTGGCACGGCGTATACTGCCAAATAATAGTGTATTGGCCGCAACCCCAGTCTGAAAATCAAGATTATAGGCTGTCGGCGTATTGAAGCTTATTGTTGAAGTGCGATCGGCACCAAAAGCGTCGGTAGTTTCGCTGATGGCCATACTATGCTCAACTTTGCTGTGATAGGTCAACGCTATCCGCAGAGCAATCTCCGGCTTTTCAAATGCCGCACCCATCACATAACCTGTAGCAGTAGACTGGCTTCCGGTCAGTGAATAATTTGAAACTGCAGGAACCGATGCGGTAACACTTAAAGACTGGCTCTTAATACCACCATATATCGATATTGCATCACCTACGCCATAGCTGATCAAAGCAGTAGTCGCATCTGAATTAATAGCACCTTTGGTGCCATTCAAGGCTCCACCGGTCCAGTTTACATCCGCACCATAAGGATTATCCTTAATCAGAGCAACAGCCATAGTATCGTTAATATCGGTACGCATGGCAACAGTGGTCATACTATAATCAGGCGCCACATCACCAGTATCGGTGCCACCCAGTGCGGCATGATAGGTACCTGACACAGTTGGCTTAACGCTTACAGAGGTAACTTCAAAAAGCCCACCCTCTTTAAGAATAATGGAAGTATCCTGACCGGAACGGTCCAGACCACCTGCTTGAATAGCGCCAGATGCCAACAGGGCAGCCAGTGCAGAAGTACTTATTATCGTACGCATTGTAGTTACCTTATTTTTTTAATTTTAAATAAAACGATTGTTTTAATCAGTCGTTTGAACCCTTATTTGATAGTATTCGTTATCCTGCTGTCAATTTGTCCTATTAATTAGACCCATGAGTCACCAGAAAAATAGCAGAAACCCAAGGCATCTAAAACCTGACTATACCATCTTATTGATCAAAGTCACTATACTTGGTAGGGCTATTGCATATTAGACAGGTCTGGGCATTATTTTTAATGCCTCTACACTTTGTTAAAAAGGGCTTATAACTAATATTAAGAGAAGGCCTAAATAATTCAAACACACATCATTAGTAGCGTAAAAAAATAAATATTTTTCATTTAAATCATAATTTTAACTATTTTTTATCCGCCATAAAAAAGGTGATAAAAATGACAAGTGGGCATTAATATACCTTGCAGAAACCATTCTCCAACGCTGGCTTTTATACGTCACCATGCCATTGGCGTTACTTGCAAAATATCCTAAACCAGACTCAACATAAATATAGTAAATAGCACTCCTGCTGCCAATATATAAGCGTCTTTTCTGGACACTGACACACTCCCTGTTATCTGCTGTAAAGGGCCATATAGGCCCTGAAAAATCCTCTACAATAATGTTAATAAGTTTTCTATTATGGCTCTATTGATCAATGGTCTATACGACCAATTGTTAAGGACATGGGAAAATATTTTTTATGGCAAGGAGACTAGCCACGTAGCAATCTTTAAGCTATTCATTGTATTGGTAAAAAATGGGTGAATTTTTAAGCATTGTCTAAGTGTCCATATT
>JASMLZ010000066.1 GCA_030748435.1 Gammaproteobacteria bacterium
CACCTGCCCTGCGGCCGCTGCCCGCACTCTGGAACCTGACGGTGCCGCAATATCTATACCCTTACTGGTTTCAGACTGACTATTGAATTTTTCTAACAGTGCACCCTGTATAGGCCATTGCCAACGTAAGCTATCAGCGCCTTTATATAGTGGTAATGGCTTGTTAACTGGCTGGGCAGAACTGCTACTTGAAGGAGGTGTTGTCGTGACTGTTTTCTGTTTCGCCGAAGCTATTGATGGTGCTGGCTTTGCTGTGACCACGGCTGTATTAAAGGCGATATTTTGTCCTACATAAATAGTATAGGGAGGGGCTATATTATTGAGTTTTGCCAACTTTTTGTAATCCCAACCATACCGCCAAGCAATCGCAAATAGTGTGTCCCCCCCTTTTACTATATAAGCAGTGGGCGCAGTGGGTGGGCTGGCTTGGTTATGCAGTACGATAGCACCAGCACCCTTGGCACTGTTAACAGTCAGGTCCTGAATAGGTATATAGCCTCTGCCACCACAGGCGTTCAGCAGTACAGCTATCAGTGCCACCAATAACCATGCGACATAACGCCCATTAATCAGCCCTTTAACCATCCTAGTGCCTCAGATCCTGTAGCCTGATCTGCCCAAAACGGGCTACCAGAACAGCTGCTATCAGCATAACAATCAAGGCCATCGGTAACTCATTGTCAATGCCTGTTAAAGCCGTATAATTCCAGGGCCAAAGGTTTTCCTGTAACAGGGGAACCTGTTCACCTGCCGAATTAAGCCGATAGGTTAAGGTATATTTCCAAGGCCATAATTTTATTGCGGAACCCAACAATAAACCCGTCAAGGCACTCATGGTGACACCCGCATAATACTTTAATAACCAACTTAGCAACCGACTAAAGCTTATTAGGCCAAGGGCACAACCAACAGCAAAAACCGCCAATACAGTCATATTCAAACTTGCCAGACTAGCAATAATCAATGGATAAAGGCCTAACAACAACAAAATAAAACTACCAGAGATACCAGGCAAAATCATGGCGCAAATTGCCACAGCACCAGCCCCAAGTAATACTATATAACCCCAGCCTGATACTGTATCCCAGTCACTTTGTACTGGTATCTGCGCTAATACACTACTTAGCAAAAATCCCAACAAGACAAAAATAATTGCCAGACTCTGCTGTCGATATAATTCGCGTAACAACATCACCCCAGCGGTAAATACGAAACCTAAAAACAAGCTCCACATAATAATGGCATGTGCATCGAGCAAGTAGTGCAGAATTTTGGCTACGCCAAACAAAGCGCTGGCTATGCCCAATAACAGAGTCAGCAAAAAACGCCCATCAATCTGGCGCCATGCAGTCAACCAGTGACCTGTCAACAATAATTTCAACACAGCCACATCAATAGCGCTGATCGCGGCTAATAGGCGAGCGTAAATACCACCCAACAAGGCCACGGTACCACCGGAAATACCGGGCACCAAATCAGCCATACCCATAACAAAGCCGATAATAAAAACACCTAGTGATCGCGGTTTCACAGGACTATTCATATGCTCTAATTAATTTCCTCGTCAATTATCCAACTACAACAGTTATTCAATAGTGCCATTAACCAAAGGAACAAAATTGGCTGCCTCTATCTTTTGCTTGGCAAAATAATTACCTGAACGAGTTATTTTCAACAGGTGTTGTTCCCCTGTACCTACAGGGATAATCATACAACCCCCTTCCGCTAACTGCCATTGCAAAGCTTTAGGCACTTCAGCAGGTGCGGCCGTCACCATAATACCATCAAAGGGTTCACGGTCTGGCCAGCCATCATAACCATCACCATAACGATAAACCACGTTGCTAATGCCCATATCCTGCAAGCGTTGTCTGGCCCTGCGCAACAGTGGTTCAATGCGCTCAATAGTAAATAATCGCGGCACTAACTGCGCCAGAACACTGGTTTGGTAGCCAGAACCAGTGCCCACTTCCAACACCTTATTTGCCTTGCATGAACCAAGCAAAAGCTCACTCATGCGCGCTACCGTATAGGGCCGCGACAGAGTTTGGTTATGGCCAATAGGCAAAGAGGTGTCTTCATAAGCTCGATGTGACAAGGCTTCATCCAAAAATAGATGACGCGGTGTAGTAGCCATCACTTGCAGAACCTGTGGGTGAGACACACCATTGGCCTGTAACTGATCCACCAAACGTTGGCGTGTACGGGCTGAAGTCATACCAATACCGGCACGCTGATGCCGGTCCATAGGCGATTGACCAAAGCGCATTAAAAGTGCTCCTTTAGCCATGGCTCAAGAGGCACAAAGGCACTGTGACAAGCCATGTCCGGAGCTAACGGTGTGATCGACACATAACCATTGGCAATGGCATGAAAATCAGTACCCGGGCTAGCATCAGCCACAGCACCAACTTTACCAATCCAGAAACAGCGATGGCCGCGCGGGTCACGACCATCAATAGCCTCCTGTCCCATGTTGCGGCAGCCCAAGGTGGTCAGACGCGCACCTTGCAATTCCTCATAAGGCACATCTGGAATATTGATGTTAAGTATACAACGTGGCGGCAGGCGCAATGTTTCCATGCCTTCCATAAGACGGGTTACCACCTTGCCGGCCGTAGCAAAGTGTTGTTCGCCAACCAGTGACACGGCCATAGCATGATGGGGCAAAAAACGCCCTTCCATAGCGGCTGCAACTGTGCCTGAATAGAGTACATCATCGCCCAGATTGGCACCATGATTAATCCCGGATACCACCATATCTGGCTGGATATCCAGAGCACCATTGATACCTAAGTGTACACAGTCCGCGGGAGTTCCATCAACGCCATAGAAGCCATTATCCTGGGGCATAACCCGCAACGGTCGTGTCAAAGTCAGCGAGTTGCTGGCACCACTCAAGTCGCGATCAGGCGCAATCACTGTCACTTCATGACAAGGCAGAATAGCCTGCACCAAATGATAAAGCCCCTTAGCATGAACACCATCGTCATTTGAAATCAGTATATGCATCTTATCATAGGTCCTTTACAAATCCTGCCGATGAGGGTTCAAAGTACACACAAGTTCACGCAGCACACTCGTGGCATAAGCCCCGCGCAGCAAAGCAAAGCGTAATTCTAGCACACGGTTATCAAGCCACTGCCATTGCCAATCCATGGGCAACAGACGCAAAGCCCGGCGGTCGGCTTGCAGGCGCAACTTGGCCAAGCCTTCCAACCAATCACCATAGCCCTGCAAACAGTGTTGTTCCAGGGGAGTGGGATAACTGCTTTGCCCCCGCCCAGAACTGCCTGCCAACCAACCAGTAGGACAGATTTCACCCGCCTCAATAGCGGCCTGAATCTGCACATCAGCTGCCGCCTTAAAGGGATTATAGCCATCACTGGGAATATAAAAATCACCCGCCATAGCCGTTAACCAATTGCCCTTGGCCACACGCTCTGAGAGCAGTTGGTTAAACATATAGGAGCGAGCGGCCGACATGGCCATGCCCTGTTGAAAGCGATCCTTAATACGTTCTCCTGACAGCAGGCGCGCAGCCATAGTCAGGTTACTGCCTTGCTGGCCAAAACGTTGTTCCCCAAAATAATTTGGCACGCCCTGCTGACCGATGATGTGCAAGCGCTGCTCCAATTTATCGCTGGCTGCAACCTCCCCCAAACGCACCACAAAGTGATTACTCTCATGGGTACCAATACGTAATTTTTTATGGTGGCGTGTCACCGTATGCACATGTATCTTGGGGGATGCCAGTAGATGCCAGTCTGGCTCTAGTGCAGCTTTACCCGGCATATGCACGGCAAACCACTGCCGGGTAACACCATGGCGATCCTTTAAGCCAGAGTAAGTTACCTGCCTGCTAGGCACATTGGCATGCTTGGCTAATTGGCGGGCCAGATAATCTGTATTGGTATCAATCTTGGTAATATCCAAATACACATGCTCGCCGGCTCCTGATGGGACAAAGCCAAGCTGCTCAAATACCTGAAAATCCTGCCAATGTTGTTTGAATACAGCGGTCTGCGTGGGTTCACCCATGGCATAATGCCAAGCAGCAGGCCATGCAAGTGCTGCCAGTTGAGTCATGGTTTTTCCACTAGTTGGTAGAAGGTTTCATTGGGCTTCACCATACCCAAATCACTGCGTGCATGCTCTTCAACCGCAGCCAACCCCTGCTTGAGGTCTTCTACTTCTGCATAAAGCTGCTGATTGCGCCGGGCCAATTCCTGATTAACCTGTTGCTGATTGGCAATTTGCTCCTGCAAGGCCTGCACTTTAACCTGACCAGCGTCGCCAAACCAATACTGATACTGCAAAAAAAACACTGCCAAAAATAACAACACCACTATTGCGCGCATCACTGTCACCATTAGCCTAAATTAAGCAGTTAAATATCTATCCAGCTTATAATATATTGAAATTTAATCAATATTAGAAATTATTTTATTCACCACAAAAGTGGCTAGCATTCGCTCTGCCGTTTTATATTGAGACCAAATTCAACGTCTGCCCACGGCTTGTAGAAGCAAAAAAGGGAGCAGTTTATCATGCTAAACCTACTCCCTCTATAAAAGCCAGTTTTCTATTAACCAGGTGGGCACATAGTCGCTCCTGCTGCATTTGCCCCTCGACCATAAAAACCGGGGTCAGTTGCGAACTGACTTGGTCTTTATGGTCTCGCATTGCCCTCTGGACAATGGCAAAACATCCTTGCTTTTCTACTATTAAGCCACCAGCTTAATATTACTGACTTTTAATTTCCATGCGCCCACGATAAGGGGCTGCATGTTGCAATTCTTCTTCAATACGTAGCAAACGATTGTACTTGGCAACACGATCAGAACGACACAGGGACCCTGTCTTGATTTGGCCGGCACTGGTAGCCACAGCCAGATCAGCAATGGTGGTATCTTCGGTTTCACCAGAACGGTGAGAAATAACCACTGTATAGCCAGCAGACTGAGCCATTTTGATAGCAGCCAGAGTCTCTGTCAGAGAGCCAATCTGATTGAATTTGATCAAAATAGAGTTAGCTACACCCTGTTCAATACCACGCGCCAGAATCTTGGTATTGGTAACAAACAGATCATCACCAACTAACTGTACGCGCTCTCCGCACTTATTGGTTAGATCTTGCCAACCGTCCCAGTCGCTCTCATCCATACCATCTTCAATGGAAACAATCGGATGCTTGTTGGTTAAAGCTACCAGATAGTCAGCAAAGCCTGCAGCATCAAAGCTCTTACCTTCACCACTGAGGTTATACTGCCCATTTTCATAGAACTCAGAAGACGCACAATCCAGTGCCAAGGTCACATCTTCACCCAGCTTATAACCACAATTAGCTACGGCTTCAGCGATCACTTCCAAAGCGGCTTCGTTAGAAGGCAGGTTTGGAGCAAAGCCGCCTTCATCACCAACAGCGGTGTTTAAACCCCGACTACTCAGTACTTTTTTCAGGGAGTGGAAGATTTCGGCGCCACAACGCAAGGCTTCAGCGAAGTTTTTGGCACTTACCGGCTGTACCATAAATTCTTGAATATCAACATTGTTGTCAGCGTGCTCACCACCGTTAAGGATATTCATCATGGGTACGGGCATGCTGTACTGACCAGCAGTACCATTGAGTTCCGCAATATGAGCATACAAAGGTATACCCTTGAACTGGGCTGCAGCCTTGGCTGCCGCCAGAGATACAGCCAGAATGGCATTGGCACCCAGATTTTCTTTATTCTCGGTACCATCCAGATCAATCATGGCCGCATCCAGAGCCGCTTGATCAGTGGCATCCATACCCTTTAGCCGCGCCAAAATAGGACCACGAATACCGGCAACGGCCTGCTGCACACCTTTGCCAAGGTAACGGGCCTGGTCACCATCACGCAACTCCAGAGCTTCGCGCGAGCCGGTTGAAGCCCCGGACGGTGCACAAGCACTACCCATCTGGCCGCCAGCCAAAATAACATCGGCTTCTACGGTAGGATTACCACGAGAATCAAGTACTTCACGAGCCTTAATATCAACAATCAACTGATCCAAAACTAACTCCTATAAGGGTTAAGGTTACGTCACTTTAGGGACGATTATTTGACTCCAGCGTAGTTGATGCCGGCGCGTACAAAGCCCTCAAACAGGCCATGTCCATCACGTGGAGTCGAGGTGAATTCAGGGTGGAACTGGCAAGCCACAAACCAGGGATGATCTGCCAACTCAACCATTTCAACTAAACTGTTATCTATAGAGCGGCCTGAAAAAATTAAGCCTGCCTGCTCTAAATCAGCTACAAAATTATCATTTACTTCATAACGGTGACGATGGCGTTCTACAACCACATCCTGGCCATAACACTGATGCGCAATGGTACCTTCTAGCAAACGGCACTCTTGTGCACCCAAACGCATGGTGCCACCTAAATCAGAATGTTCATCACGCTGTTCGACATTACCGTCCTGATCCAGCCATTCGGTAATCAAGCCAATAACATTGTGCTTGGACTGGGGATCAAATTCACTACTGCTGGCATCAGCCCAACCAACCACATTACGTGCAAATTCAATCACGGCCACCTGCATACCCAGGCAGATACCCAAGTAGGGAATATTGTTCTCACGGGCATATTTGACAGTGGCAATCTTGCCCTCAGTGCCCCGCTCACCAAAGCCACCTGGTACCAAAATGGCATCAACATCATGCAGTCGGCCGGTACCTTTGGTTTCAATTTCTTCGGCATCAATATAACGAGTATTAACCTTGGTGCGTGTCTTAATGCCAGCATGACTGATCGCTTCAATCAGAGACTTATAGGCATCCAATAACTCCATATACTTGCCTACCATGGCAATGGTGATTTCACGTTCTGGATTAAGCTTGGCATCGGCAACCGCCTGCCAGGCAGACAAATCCGCCTCTGGACATTGCAAACCAAAACGGTCAACCACAATGCTATCCAGACTTTGTTGGCGCAGCATAGCAGGAATCTTATAGATGGTATCAGCATCAGGTAGGGAGATTACCGCTCTTTCTTCGACATTGGTAAACAGAGCAATTTTCTTGCGCTCTGGCGCCTCAATAGATACTTCAGAACGGCAAACCAGAATATCAGGCTGAATACCGATCGAACGCAGTTCCTTTACCGAGTGCTGAGTCGGCTTGGTCTTGGTCTCACCGGCGGTGGCGATATAAGGTACCAAGGTTAGATGCATAAACATGGCACGGCTAGAACCCAGTTCTACCTTTAGCTGACGTACAGCCTCAAGGAAAGGTAAAGACTCAATATCACCGACAGTACCACCTATTTCCACCAACGCCACATCGGCACCTTTAGCACCCAAGTGTACACGGCGTTTGATTTCATCGGTGATATGGGGAATAACCTGTACCGTACCACCCAAATAATCACCGCGGCGCTCTTTATGCAAAACGTGGTCATATACCCGGCCAGTGGTAAAGTTATTGTCTTGACTCATCTTGGTACGAATAAAACGTTCGTAGTGACCAAGATCCAAGTCAGTTTCGGCACCATCTTCGGTAACAAATACCTCACCGTGCTGGAACGGGCTCATGGTTCCGGGATCGACATTAATATACGGGTCCAGCTTGAGCATGGTCACTTTTAAACCACGCGCTTCCAATATAGCTGCCAGGGATGCCGAAGCAATGCCCTTGCCCAAAGAAGATACCACGCCACCTGTTACAAAGATAAAACGAGTCATGTAATGCCTATTAACTGTTGTACTGCATAAAGCAAAAAAGTCGCATAAGCACAGACCACACCCACAAACCAGCCTCAGGCCAGAACAGGGTATGCTGAAATACTCGGTGCGAACATGTGTTAACTTTGATGTGAAAGTGCGCAAAAAACGGCGCTAACTTTCTCTTCAAGATGGGAGTACAGGATACCAGAAAGCCTGCTCCAGAACAATTACCAAGGGGACTTTTGATGGCTCTTTTACTATAGCAAGAGCCCAGACAAGCAGATTAAAACCAAACTACTGTATGTTGTTGGTCAGCGCAGATGTTGCCAGAAACTGTAACAACCCAATGCTATTTTTTAGCATCGGCAGACCAACCCCAACCCACACCCTCTTGCTCTGCGGCAAAGCCCTGGCAAATCCACAGATTGCCCACCATGGCCAGCTGGTCATTAACCCAAAACAGGGGCAGGTTATCTCTTTGCCAGGCGGGCACCTGATATTCCTGCAACAGTTTCTTTAAACTTTGGCTATGAGCCCTGCCCTGAGGCTGGCAACGTTCACCTCCCTGACGCAGTGTCACTCGTAACCGATCACCCTCGCGCAAGCACAGGCCAGCCACTACAGGCTGCAAATAGCCCGCCGCCACGGCCAACCTCGGCTGGCGGGCTAATGCTTGGGTCCACACCCACTCCTGCTCAACAAAGTCCTGGGTACCCCTTGCGGTCTCCATCTGGCCAGACAACCAATATAATTCATCATAGGCGCGACGCAATTCACCTTGCGCCAAAGACAAACAAGGTTGGGCGTCAGCACTGGCCAGCAAAACCTGCTCATCGATCTGTTCCATGGTCACATAGTCTGGTGCCAATTCGCCAAGCTGCTGTAGCCACCAGCGCAGCAGGTTATAGCGCCGCTCTGGACTGAGATCAAGTAACCCGGCTACCGGCAATCTGGCTGCGGTAAAGGGTACCTCCTGATTTAACCGTTGGTAATCCTCTTGCGCCACCTGTTCTAGTAGCGTTTGTGTATGCTGCATAATGTGGCTGGTGGTCTTTACTCGCTGCAATAGGCTCGGCCAGCGTTGCTGCAATAAGGGCATCACCTGACGACGCAAATAGTTACGTTCAAACTGTTCATTGTCATTACTGGGGTCATCAAGCCACTGTAATTTCTGCTCTTGGGCATAAGCCAGCAGGCTGTGCCGGCTAACTGACAACAAAGGCCGCTGTAAATACCCCAAACCCAATGACCGCCGCTCTCGCATGGCGCCCAGCCCCGCCACGCCGGCGCCGCGCAACAAACGCAATAGCAAGGTTTCAGCTTGATCATTCGCGTGCTGTGCCAAGAGTAATATATCGCCAGACTCAAGCAATTCCTCAAACACCTGATAGCGGGCAGCGCGAGCCGCTGCTTCCAGACCTTGCTGTTGTTGCAACCGAGGATCAATCTGTACTTTGACGCAGTGGCTGGAAAAACCATAGGTTTGACACTGCTCCACCACTAGTTGCAGCCAAGCATCAGCCTCAGCCTGCAACCCGTGATGTACATGAACTACCTTTATGTCAGGTAAGGAGATAGCTGGATTTTGTTGCATCTGCTTAATCAAATGCAACAAACATATGGAGTCAAGGCCACCACTGACCGCAAGCCACCAGCGACTGGCTTGCATAGGCAAGCTGGCTTGCACCTGCTGCGCCAGCGAGATCATAGCGTTTAAGAACTGATGCCGTAAGCCATCAGACGCTGATAACGACGTTCCAGCAGAGCATCCATATCCATTTGCTGTAAATCGTGTAGTTGTTGTACCAGAGACTTTTTCAGGCTGGCAGCAATCAGGTCCATATCACGGTGCGCGCCACCCAATGGCTCCTGCACTATATGATCCACCAAACCCAATTCCTGCAAACGTTGGGCGGTGATTCCCATGGCATTGGCGGCATCGGCAGCGTATTCAGCACTTTTCCACAAAATAGAGGCACAGCCTTCAGGAGAAATCACTGAATAGGTAGAATACTGCAGCATATTTAAGTGGTCACAGACACCAATAGCCAGCGCTCCACCTGACCCACCTTCACCAATTACAGTAGCAATAACCGGACTGCGTAAATCAGACATTTTCAGCAGGTTATAGGCGATAGCTTCACTTTGACCACGCTCTTCAGCATCAATACCTGGATAAGCCCCGGGAGTATCAATAAAGGTTAACACCGGCATCTTAAAGCGCTCAGCCGTTTGCATTAAACGCAGGGCCTTGCGATAACCTTCTGGCCGCGGCATACCAAAATTTCGGGCCACTTTTTCCTTCACACCGCGACCTTTTTGCTGGCCTATCAGCATCACCGGCTTATCATCCAGGCGGGCGATACCACAGACAATAGCCTGATCATCACCAAAATGGCGGTCACCATGCAACTCATCAAAGTCAGTAAAGATGCGCTCAACATAGTCCAGCATGTAAGGGCGTTGGGGATGGCGGGCTACCTGCGAGACCTGTGCTGCAGACAACTTGGAAAAGATGCTGCCAGTCAGGCTCACGCTCTTTTCCTGTAAGGTGGCAATTTCGTCGGTGATATTCAGCTCATTGTCGTTGCCCAACAGGCGTAAAGCGTCAATCTTTGCTTCCAATTCAGCGATGGGTTGCTCAAAGTCCAGATAATTCGGGTTCATAAAATGGTATCTTGAATAGGTAAAACGATAGCTCGCTCTATTATAACTGAAGCATCAGCATCTATCACGTCTAATGCTGACCAATACGGCGATAGCTCATTTGCACAGCATCATCACCCAGCAGGTAACGTAATTCCTGCAACAGATCATCATCCACCGACAGCCGCCAGGGTGAGGCACATCTGACTAAACCACAACCAACATCATTACTAACCTGTAAGGCCAAACGAGTAGCTGGCGCATCTCCTAATACCTGACGCGCACTCAACAAAGCCTGCAAACGCGGCCAATTTTTTCCCTCTACATGCTCACGCTGCACTGTCAGTTGCAAACCCTGGGAAAACACAGTGCGAGCCTGAGGCATAGTCAGCACTTCTTTGGCGCTTACCTTCAGGCCGCCGGAATAATCATCCTCACTGACCTCACCTTTGACTATTAACAGGCGATCGTTATGAATAATATCCCGGTACCTTTCAAAGCTATCACCAAACAGCGCTACCTCGATACGCGCCCGGCGATCATCCAGTGTCAAAAAAGCAATAGTCTTGCCACGCTTGGTCTTCATGGTACGGCTGGCCACTACCATACCGGCCAGCCATTGATCCTCGCGCTTGGCATAGACATTATCCAGACGGGTACGCATAAATTGTGATAACTCAGGATCATAATCATCAATGGGATGGCCAGTAACATACAGCCCCAAAGTATCCTTTTCACCTTGCAAGCGTTGCTTCAAGTTTAACACGCGCACATTCTGGTAGCGTGCATAGGGATCCCCATCAGCTGTTTCATTCACCACAGTGCTTGACGGGTCACCAAACAGATCCATCATGCCGGCATCAGCATTGCGCTCACTTTGGTCCGCTGCTTGCACAGCATCAGCAATAGCTGCATATAACACAGCACGCTCCTTACCAGCAATTAAATTATCCAGTGCACCACTGGCAACCAAGGCTTCCAGCACCCGTTTATTAATTTTTTTACTACCCACACGCTGGCAAAAGTCGAACAAATCAGTAAAGGCACCGCCTGCCTCTCGGGCCTCTATAATAGCCCCTACCGGACCTTCACCAACACCTTTTACCGCTCCCAGACCATAAACCACTTCATTATCATCATTAACTGTAAATTTATAGTGACTGACGTTCACATCCGGCAAGCGTAAAGGCAGCTCCATGCGGCGGCATTCTTCCACCAGAATCACCACCTTCTCGATGTTCTGCATATCCGCTGATAGCACGGCAGCCATAAATTCGGCTGGATAATGATACTTTAACCAAGCTGTTTGGTAGGAAACCAACGCATAGGCCGCTGAATGGGACTTGTTAAATCCGTAACCGGCAAATTTTTCTACCAGATCAAAAATATTACCGGATAAATCCTTATCAATACCTTGCTTAACACAACCGTCCAGGAATACGGCACGTTGTTTAGCCATCTCCTCGGGCTTCTTCTTACCCATAGCCCGGCGTAACATATCTGCTCCACCAAGGGTATAACCGGCCATGACCTGTGCTATTTGCATCACCTGCTCCTGATACAAAATAATGCCATAGGTAGGTTCCAGCACAGGTTGCAGAGAAGCTAACTGATAGTCCTCATGGGGCCATGCCAACTGGGCACGTCCATGTTTACGATTAATAAAGTCATCCACCATACCCGACTGCAAAGGGCCAGGGCGAAACAAGGCCACCAGGGCGATAATATCTTCAAAGGTACTGGGTAACAGGCGCTTTATAAGATCCTTCATACCGCGCGATTCCAACTGGAACACACCGGTCGTTTCCGCCCTCTGCAACAAACCGTATACAGCCGGATCTTCCAGTTCTATGGCTTCAATAACCACAGGTTCCAGCCCTTGGCTGTGGCGGCGGCTGTTGATCATCTCCACGGCCCAATCAACGATAGTCAAGGTGCGCAAACCAAGGAAGTCAAACTTCACCAGTCCGGCATCCTCAACATCACCCTTGTCATACTGGGTCACCAGACCGCCACCATCTTCATCACAGTACAAAGGCGAAAAGTCGGTCAGCTTAGTGGGCGCAATAACCACACCACCGGCGTGTTTCCCCACATTACGGGTCAAACCTTCCAGTTGAAAGGCCATCTCCATAATTTCCTGCACTTCCTCATCAGCATCAATAAAGCTGCGTAGAGCTTCTTCCTGCTCAACCGCTTTTGACAGGGTCATACCGACTTCAAAGGGGATCAATTTGGACAACTTGTCAGCCAGACCAAAGGACTTGCCTTGTACTCGGGCCACATCACGCACCACAGCTTTGGCGGCCATAGTACCGAAGGTGATAATCTGAGACACAGCATCTTTACCATAGGTTTGCGCCACATACTCGATTACCCGGTCACGGTTATCCATGCAAAAGTCTATATCAAAATCAGGCATGGACACCCGCTCTGGATTCAAGAAGCGTTCAAATAGCAGATCATAGCGTAATGGATCCAAATCAGTAATATCCAATACATAGGCTACCAAAGAGCCTGCCCCGGAGCCCCGGCCTGGTCCAACGGGAATATCGTTACGCTTGGCCCAACCAATAAAATCCATAACAATCAAGAAGTAACCGGGGAATCCCATTTGGATAATAATATCCAGCTCAAATTCCAGACGCTCAACAAAGACTTGTTTCTTGGCAGCATAGTCGGCATCATTGGCATCGAGTATGGATGTTAAGCGGGCTTCCAAACCATCATAAGACAACTTACGAAAGAAGGTGTCCATGGTCATGCCTTCAGGTACTGGGAAGTTTGGCAAACAGCAGCGTCCCAGTTCAATATCAAGATTACAACGCTTAGCTATTTCCACCGTATTGGTCAAGGCAGACGGAATATCAGCAAACAGAGCCAACATATCATCGGTACTGCGCAAGTACTGCTGCGCAGAATAATCTTTGGCGCGCCGAGGATCATCCAGAGTCATACTCTGGTTGATAGCAACGCGCGTTTCATGGGCCTCAAATTCATCAGCACTAACAAACATCACATCATTGGTTGCCACCACTGGCACTTGCATAGCCTTGGCCAACTCAACCGTTAAAGACACACAACGTTCATCATCTGTGCGCCCAGTGCGTTGTAATTCAAGATAGAAACGATCGCCAAATAAATCCAGCCAAGCTTGCAGCATAGGCTTGGCCTGCTCCACCCCACGCACCAGCAACATGCGCCCAATATCACCATAATTGGCACCCGAAAGAGCAATCAAGCCAGCCTGACGAGCTTGTAACCAAGGCCTTTGAATAATCGCCTTGCCCAAATGCTGACCATGCTGAAAGCCCTGTGAAACAAGTTCTGTCAGGTTTAAATATCCTTGCGGATTCATGGCCAACAGGGTCAGACGTGAAATGGGTAAATCACTACCCTCAGGCGGAGCCAACAGGATATCACAACCACATATAGGCTTAATGCCCGCTGCCTGGGCAGCCTTATAGAATTTGATCATACCAAACATATTGCTCTGGTCAGTAAGAGCAATAGCTGGCATGCGCTCAGCCTGCAGGGCTTTCATCAAGGGTTTGATACGTATCAGACTGTCGCTCAAAGAAAACTCTGAGTGCATACGCAAATGTACGAAATCAACTGAACTCATGGTTGTTTTTCCAATATTGCCGCTACCGGGCCAAAACTACGACGATGTTGATCACACACGCCATGCTCCGCTAAGGCCAGTAAATGTTGCTTGGTTGGATAACCTTTATGTTTATCCAGACCATAATAAGGGTAACGAGCATGCCACTGCTGCATGTCCCGATCACGAGTGACCTTGGCAATAATGGATGCTGCGCCAATACAAATCTCTTTCGCGTCACCTTTAACAATAGCCGTGGCTGGACAGTTGAGAGGTGGACAACGATTACCATCAATCAATGCCATATCAGGTGTTACTGCCAGACCGACTACCGCACGTTGCATTGCCAACATGCTGGCCTGCAGGATATTCAACTGGTCAATTTCTGCCACACTGGCCCGCCCGATGGATACCGCCAGTGCCTGCTTCCATATCAGCTCATAGAGCCGGTCTCGTACCTTTTCTGACAACTGCTTTGAATCACCCAAGCCAGTAATGGGACACAATGGATCCAGAATAACGGCGGCGGCCACCACCTCACCAAATAGCGGACCACGACCCGCCTCATCAACGCCACACACTAGTTGTGGTTGCCATGCTGGCATATCCAAACCCAGCTGATCAGGCATAAGGCAGTCCCTTACCTGACTGGTCAGCTATAACCTGACACACCACATCCGCGGCCTGCTCGTCGGCATCACAGGCCAGCATATCATGCAATTTGATAAAGGCTTGTTGCTGTTGTGCGCGCAGCTTGGCATCAAATAACAAGGCTGTCATCTTATCCACTAAAACATCCACCTGTACCTTATCCTGCAATAGCTCTTCTACAATAACATCACCAGCCAACAGGTTGGGTAAGCTGACGTATGGCACTTGTAATCTGGGTTTAAACACACGATAACTTAAGGCCGACAAACGATAACAAACCAGCATCGGCTTGGCGAATAACATGGTTTCCAGAGTAGCCGTGCCGGAGGCGACCAGCACTGCGTCAGCCGCCGCCAGAGCTGCACGTGTTTGCTGCACCACAATAAGTATAGCATTGGCATCAGCACCGGTTGCCTGCAACAAAGCCTTTAGCTGCTTATAGCGAGCTTCATTGGCAGCTGCCAATACCACTTGCAATTGGGGATAATGCTGCTGCAATTGTCTGGCTGCATTAATAAAATCCTGTCCTAACTGCTTCACTTCCATGGCCCGACTGCCTGGTAATAACGCCAACACCGGCGCATCCTGGGACAAGCCTAACTGGCTTCGGGCCTGGCCCTGGTCCCATGCACCAGGCAGTTCATCAGCCAACCGATGACCAACAAAGGTGGCGGGGATATGATGTTTGCGATAATAAGGAACTTCAAAAGGCAATAACGCCAATACATGATGACAAGCCTTGGCTACCGTAAAGACCCTGTCTTCACGCCAAGCCCATACGGAAGGGCTAACATAATGTACCGTCGGCACACCGGCTTGCTTAAGACAGGTTTCAAGCCGCAAATTAAAGTCCGGAGCATCAATACCAATCATCGCCAGTGGTGATCTGGTCGTATATTTTCTTATTAGGCGCCGCCGCAAAGCCAATAATTCAGGCAGACGTCCCAGCACTTCCACCAAACCCATTACTGACAGGCGTTCCATAGGTACTAAACTATTAAAACCAAGGGCCTGCATGGCCGGTCCGCCTATACCCTCAAAATTTAATTCGGGATCACGCGCCAACAGCGCACGCATCAAGCCAGCACCAAGCAAATCACCAGATGCTTCTCCGGCAATGATAACGATCGTCTTGCTAGTCATATGCCTTGGCGATTAGCGGATGATGCCGCGGGTCGATGCTTGCAAAGATGCCACTAGCACATCTATTTCATTTATCTCAAGCGCCAGTGTTTGCAATTGTGTAATGGCTTCTTCGAGAGTATTACCCTGACGGTAAATCACTTTGTAAGCCAGACGTAAACCCCGTATGGCTGCTTCACTAAAACCACGGCGTCTGAGACCTTCCGTATTCATACCATGGGGCGCAACGGAATTACCGTTGGCCATAACATAGGCTGGAATATCCTTTAACACCACGCTACCTGCACCGGTCATACAATGGGCACCAAGATGACAAAATTGATGTACTGCTGTAAAACCGCCCAGAATAGCAAAATCGCCGATATGCACATGGCCAGCGAGAGCCGCATTGTTGGCAATAATGACATGGTCACCAACAATACAATCGTGGGCAATATGCACATTAGCCATAAGCAGGTTATGGCTGCCTAATCTGGTAATACCATCATCTTGTACCGTACCACGATGCAAGGTGCAGCCTTCACGGATAATATTGTTATCACCCATTTCCAAACGTGTAGGTTCGCCCTGATACTTTAAATCCTGACAAGCTTCACCTACAGAACTGAACTGGAATATGTGGTTGTTAGCACCCATTCGGGTAGGTCCCTTGATCACCACATGAGACTCGATTTTACTACCTTTACCAATGTCTACGTCAGCGCCAATAATACTATAAGGTCCTATTTCTACGTCATCGGCTAAGACAGCGCTAGGGTCTATAAGGGCAGTGGGATGAATACGCACGGGGTTATTATACCTTTCTGTCAGCACAAAGTATGGTAGCTGAAGCAACCATATCACCGTCTACTGTAGCTCGACATTCAAATTTCCAGATGCCCCGCTTCTCAGATAGAATGGAGGCCTCCAGTTGTAGTTGATCCCCTGGCACTACCGGGCGCTTGAAACGCAGCTTATCAGCACCGACAAAATAGTAGATCGAGCCATCCTGAGGCTTTTTATTCATGGTTTTAAAGCCAAGAATACCAGCCGCCTGGGCCATGGCTTCAACAATTAACACACCGGGCATCACTGGATGATCTGGAAAGTGTCCATTAAAGAAGGGTTCATTAACCGTTACATTTTTGTAGGCAACAACCGACTCACCTAACTGTAGTTCCACAACACGATCTACCAATAAAAATGGGTAACGATGGGGTAGATATTCTCTAATTTCCTTAACATCCATAAGCATGAGTTAATTAACCTTGTTTTTCCAACACTAGCCAGAGCCGACTCCTTGCTGAGTCGGCCCCCCGCAGTGTAACTATTATGTAAATTTTTGTAACTCTTGTTCCAATTGCTTCAAACGCTTGGCCATTTGATCGAGCTGTTTAAAACGTGCGGCGTTGCGGCGCCATTTATGGTTATCATCCAGCCCAGTACCAGAAGAATAGGCACCAGGCTCCTTGATCGAATGGGTCACCAATGACATAGCCGTCACATGCACGCCATCCGCCAAATGCAAATGGCCAGTGATGCCACAGGCACCAGCTATAGTGCAGTTTTTACCCAGAATTGTGCTACCAGCTATGGCAGTGCAACCAGCAATTGCAGTGTAATCACCAAGCACAACATTATGCGCAATCTGCACCTGATTATCCAGCTTCACACCATTACCTATGCGGGTGTCATCCAGTGCGCCTCGATCGATAGTCGTACCGGCACCAATTTCCACATCATCACCAGTGACCACACCACCCAACTGGTGGATTTTGACCCAATCAACGCCATCTTTGGCAAAGCCAAAACCATCGGCCCCAAGTACAGCCCCACTATGTATCAGGTTACGCTGCCCCAAAATAACGCCATGATAAAGAGTAACGTTAGCCGCTAAACAAGTCTGTGCTCCTACTATACAATGATCGCCAATAACACAGTTAGGGCCAATACTCACACCTTTATCCAAGCGTACATGTTCACCAATAACCACACCTGGCCCAACCACAACATCAGCCGCCAAAGAAGCGGATTGCGCTACCACGGCACTTGGATGAATGCCTTGGTAGGAGGTAGCAGGAGCAAATAATGCTGACAGCTTGGCGTACCCCAGATAAGGATTGGCCAGCAACAGCTTATTACCAACAAAATGGTGTGCCTGATCGGGATGGACAATAACCGCCCCGGCACCACAATCAGCCAATTGTGATGCATATTTCATATTTGCCAGAAAGCTTACCTGGTGTGGCTGGGCAGCAACCAAGGTACTGATTCCACTCACTGGATAGTCAGCTGCACCAACCAATTCAGCGTCCAAATACTGTGCCAACTCGACCAAAGTCCAGTGCCGCATATGCATCTCTACTCTTGATCTAACAAGGCGGTGATGGCAGCTGTTATATCTATTCCATCCTGTACATAAACGACTGCAGTATTATTGACGATCAGAGCAATATTATTAGTCTCTATATAAGTGCTTAAAATGGCATTCAGCTTGGGACGCATCAGGGCCAGAAATTCCTGTTCTGTTTGCAGCTTGGCATTGTTCAAATACTGGTTCAACTTTTGGAATTCCTGGGTTCCTTGATTGATCTGTAACTCCAGTTGTTGAATTTCTTCGCTACTCAACAACGCCTGATCTTCTTGATAGCGCTTTTGCAGCTCCTGCAGCTCTTGGGCAACGGCGTCCAAACGTTCGCTTTGGGGCTTAAGCTGCTGGCTCAACTGCTGACCAAGTTGTTGTGCCGCCTGTGTCCCAAATAAGGCTTTTTCTGGACTGAACACAGCGATATTTTGGGCCAAAACCATATTGCTTAAGGCCATGCTTACAACTACAAGCAGTCCTCTAAAAAGTATTCTCATCTTGTTATTCCTTTGTCTAAATAAAGCAACTTAACCACGCTGCTCTCAAGCGCTTGTCTATGCTAATAAGAGCGACCCAGAGTAATATGAGTACGGGTTGTGGTATCTGTGGTTTCCGACACTAGGGGTTGCGCCATTACCAAAGTAAGCGGACCAACAGGGGTCAACCAGGCCAAACTAAAGCCCGTTGACGCTCGCAAATCAGCAGTCGAATATCCACCCTGTGCAAACACATTACCAACATCCATAAACAGCATAGTACGAACCGATGGCATATCGGTAAACATCGGAAACACAAATTCCCCTGTGGCAGTGGTTAGAATTTGACCACCCATAGGACTGCCATCACTTGCCACAGGCCCCAAAGAATTATGTCCGAAACCACGCACCGAACCATAACCGCCAGCATAGTAGTTGGCAAAAGGTGGCGTGATACTGGTGCTACCATAAGCAGCGGCATAACCTACTTGTGCCCCAAGTGAGGCCACATAGCTCGCTGTATCATCCAGCGGGGTAAAATAGCGATAGCTATACTTGGCCTGATAATAGCTTAAGTCACTGCCTGGCAAAGACAGAAACAGGTTCATGGTATGAGAACGACCTTGGGTAGGGTACCAGAAGTCGTTTAGACTATTGTCTGTATAAACTATATTGCCCTTATATTGATTATATTCAGAGCCTTCGGCATCGACAAAATCCTGCAATTGAGTGGTAACTGAAGAGCCCAGAGTCATGTCGATCTTCTCGTAACCCAAATTAAAACTCAAATTAGCATTATCAGACAAAGGATAGCCAAATTGCATACCTAAACCAACCCGGTCAGTGGCATAACTACTTACCGCTATCTTAGAGTAATCGCGCTCTTGATAGGTCAGGTCAACACCCAAACTCACGCCATCTACCGTATAGTAAGGGTTAAGATAATTAAAATTATATTCCTGCGTACTGGAACTGGAAGTGAAACCAGCTTCAAGTTTGTTGCCTGTACCCAGGAAGTTATGCTGATTTATCGAGCCACCCCAGAATGGCCCTTCGCCATCTGTGTAACCTAGCATGATCGACCAGTCGGCAGTCAACCCTTCCACTACATCAAATTCCACATCCAGCATATCGTCAGTGCCTGCAACTGGCTTGGTATTGGCATTAACCTCCGTAAAATAACCCAACCGCTGTAAACGCAACTTAGACGCATTAATAGCTGCAAAAGAGGCAACCCCGCCTTCCATTTGTCGCATTTCCCGACGCAATACATCATCACTGGTGTGGGTATTACCATTAAAATTAATACGCCGCACATAGGTACGCTTGCCAGCCCGCATCAGGAATTGCAAGTCAACCGTATTATCCTCGTTATTGACCAAGGGTATTGGTTGTACATCAGCAAAGGCAAAGCCATTATCGCCCAACACCTGCTTCACTTCCTGCGCCACATTAAGCAATTCATAGCGCGAGAAAACACTGCCTGATATGGCACCGACCAGATCACGTACTTGCCCTTCGGCAACGGGCATTTCACCAGAAATAGTAACGTCACCAACCTTAAACTCTGGGCCTTCATTAATGTTTATAGTGATAAAAACCTGAGTTTTATCCGCAGCAATGGCAACTTGGGTAGATTCTATATTGAACAAAACATGGCCACGGTCCAGATAATAAGAACGAATGTTTTCCAGATCAGCTGTCAATTTTTCACGCGAATACTGGCTCGACTTGGAAAACAATGACCAAAAGTTATCAGTTTGCAGGCTCATCAAGTCACGCAGTTGCGCGTCGCTGTACCTGTCATTGCCAATAATATTAATATGGCTGATAACCGAATTAACACCTTCATTGATTGCCACTTCCAAGCCAACGCGATTTTCTTCCAGCTCCTGTACGCGAGTTTCTACCAGCACTGAATAACGCCCCATGGCGTTATACTGACGCTCCAGCTCTAATTCTATCTGTGCCAAAGTAGAACGCTGGAAGATCTCTCCTTCTACTAACTTGGCATTCTTTAAGGCACCTTGTAGCTGTTCTGTGGTAATAATCTTGTTACCAGAAAGGCCAATACTGGCAATGGCTGGGCGCTCTTTCAATTTGATAACCAGAACCTTGCCATCACGCTGCAAAGTAATATCTTCAAAATAACCACTTTTAAACAAACTACGAGTCGCTGCAGCTAGGGCACGCTGATCAACCTCATCACCAACCTGTAGCGGCAGGTACCGAAAAGCCAGCGCGTTATCCACGCGTTGTAAACCTTCAATGCGGATGTCGGCAATCACAAAATCCGCAGCCTGTGCTATTGGCGCAGTCAGAGACAGCAAACTAAATAACCCACCCAGTATCAGTCGTTTTATCATTGTCATTTTCACTTTATCCAGCTCATTTAGTTTGCACTTCTATAAGCGCGTAATATCATTGAACAGGGCTATCAGCATAACCCCTACAACCAAAGCCATACCAATTCGCATACCCAACTGCTGCACGCCATCAGAGACTGGTCGGCCCGTTATCAGCTCAACCAAATAATACAACAAATGCCCACCATCCAACATAGGCACAGGCAGCAAATTCAGCACCCCAAGACTAACACTGATATAAGCCAAAAAGGTAATAAATGACACTACACCCATGGCTGCAGAATCGGATGCTACCTGCGCAATACTGATAGGCCCACTCAAATGCTCTATTGACACCTCGCCCATTAGCATACGGGTAATACCATTGTATGTCAGGCTGATCATTTTGCCTACTTGGGCTACACCGCCTTCTAGTGCCTGCCATATGGATAGATCAGGTTTAACAACCAAGCTATCCGGCCAAGACAAAGGTGCTATTTCAATACCAATAACCCCAATCAGACGGCCATCTTCCAATGGCTTACTTTGCAACCGCACCGCTGTTTGCAGCACCTCACCCTGTCTGGTGTAGATCACAGGCACACTTTGCCCCGGCAGTTCCTGCACTCTATTAACAAAGACAGCATATTTATCCACTGGTTCATTATTAAAATGGGTAATCAGATCACCTGGTTGCAAGCCAGCCTGTTGAGCTGCACCACCATGCGCAACCTTAGCCAGTTTAACCGACACCTGGGGGCGCCACACTGCCACTCCCAATTGACTGATTGGTGACTGGTCAGAGACCTCTGATAGCCAATTTTTTACTACCAGCGAATAGTGCCTGGGAGCGCTTTCAGATACCAGTTGTTGAACACCTCTTTGGCCCGGCTCCTGCTCGGCCTGAGCTTGCAAGCTTGACATATCCAGAGCCTGCAGTTGTATTTGTATGGCGTTACTTTCACCCATATGCCGCAACAATTGTATATTCACGTCCTGCCAACTGCGGGTGGTTACACCGTCCACAGCATTAATCAGTTGCCCAGCCGGTATCTGCGCTGCTGCTGCCGGAGAGCCAGGCATCACCTGGCCGATAACTGGCAGTAATTGGGGCACACCAACATACTGCACACCACCATAAAGCAAAGCGGCAAACAATAAATTAACCAGCGGACCGGCAGCGACGATAGCAATACGTTTATAAACACTTTGCTGATCGAAAGCCAAGTTGCGCTCCTGCTCGGTAAGTGCATCATTACGACTGTCCAACATGCGCACATAGCCACCAAGGGGGATAGTGCCCAACACATATTCTGTGCCATCACCGCCTACACGCTGCCAAAGAGGCTTACCAAAACCAATAGCAAAGCGCAGCACCTTTACTTTGCACCAGCGTGCAACAAAAAAATGCCCTGCCTCATGCACTGCTATCAGTATAGCAATAGCCAGCAAAGTAATAACAATAGTAAATAAAAGTGAATCTGTCAGAGGTTGCATTAGAACTTCTTCCATGAGCTACAGGTATCAGCATCTTATGTGATCCTGAGGTAATTAATCAACCTCAGAGCTAGGGGTGTTCTCAATTAACTGAGTAACAATAATTTTGAGTCATTTTTTGTGCTAACAAGGCCCCATGAGGAGTAATAGTGGTTCTATTGCTACGAATGGCAACAAAGTCAGCGCGGCAAAGGGCCGAAATCAAGTCATTAAGCTAATTGGGAACACACCCTATACACCAACCACATTATATGGGCAGGTTCAGCTTGGTCCTGATGTACTAGGCGCCAAGGCTGATCAGGCACAGAGCAAATACCGGAGCCGCTGCTGTCAGGCTATCGATACGGTCCATAACGCCACCATGACCTGGCAAGAGACTACCACTGTCTTTAATGCCACAATGGCGTTTAAACATACTTTCCAACAGGTCACCTACCACAGAAGCAAATACCACCAATAAAGCTAACAGATATATACCAAACATAGTATGACTGGCAAAATCAAAGTAGGGCTTAGCCAGAAAGGATACCAGCAGTACTGTTACCACGGCACCACCAACACCAGCCCAGGACTTGGCAGGGCTGACGCGAGGCATCAACTTGCGTTTGCCGTAGCGCTTGCCGGCAAAATAAGCGCCCGTATCAGCGCCCCAGACAATTAGCAATAAATACATAATCAACCAAGGACCAGCCGCCATTTCTCGCACCTGTACCAGTGCCAACCAGGTGGGTATAAGCACCAGCAAACCAACCACGCCTTTACTGACACGATTGCGCCAGCAACGAGTAAAACGGGGATATAGTACAACTAATCCAGTAGCCAGTAGCCACCAGATGGCGGCAAGCGCAAAGACAATGGTCTGGTGAGCAGTCAGATATTTACCGGTTAGCAACAGTATAAGCAGCAAAAATAAGACATATGCCAAACGTTGACTGAAACGCATAAGGTGCATCATGGCAGTCCATTCCCAGGCCCCCATCAGCACCACCAAACCTATAAATACAGCAAACCAGGGGCCTGGTAAGAAAAATACCGACCCCAGAGTTATAGGCGCCAATATCAGTGCAGTTATTACTCGCGATTTAAGCATATTGTTATTTTATAGTGCCAGCACCTTATCCAATTAGGTGCTAGGATCCTGTTTTATTAACTGCTCGGCAGTATGGCCAAATCTCCGTTGGCGCAAACTAAACTCAACCAGTGTATCGACAAACTGCTGATGTTTAAACTCTGGCCACAAAGTTTGTGCAAACACAAATTCAGCATAGGCCAATTGCCACAAAAGAAAATTACTAATGCGCTGCTCACCACTGGTACGTATACACAAGTCAACTGCTGGCAGATCACTCAGGCACAACCCATTAGCAAAGCTGGTTGCATCTACCTCATCAACCTGTAACTGACCATCCAGCACAGCTGCAGCCGCTTTGCGTGCAGCCATAACAATATCCCACTGTCCGCCATAATTGGCAGCAATATTCAGTTGTAAACCGGTATTTTGGCCTGTCAGCTCTTCTGCCTGAGCAATCAAATGCTGTAATTTGGGCTCCAAAGCAGCGATATCGCCAATAATGCGCAGACGAATATTGTTTTCATGCAATTTGCCAACTTCACGCTGCAAAACATACACAAACAGATCCATCAGAGCCCGCACCTCTAATGGTGGACGGCGCCAATTTTCGCTGCTAAAAGCGAACAGCGTTAGCGCCTTCAGCTCATAGTGCACAGCAGTTTCCACCACAGCCTTTACGGCATCAACACCAGCTTTATGTCCTGCCACACCAGACAGACTGTTGGCCTTTGCCCAACGATTGTTACCATCCATGATAATAGCCACATGCTGAGGCAAATTGGCAATGGAAGTCGCTAATATTGCAGTACGTGGATCAGCCATATGCGTTTCCTTCCAAACTGGATAGACTCATATTGAGCACTTTGTAGAAGCCAAAACTTGGCCATGTAACAAGGAAAAAAGCCACACAAAAAGGCAGTTTTTGCAGCATAAACAACCGTTTGCGTTTGCTTTTAACACCGTCGCAGGACGCAATAACCATCGTGCCAAGGTCTTATACTTCCAACAAGTCTTTTTCTTTCGCGGCCAAGGCCAGATCAACCGCTTCGATATGGGTGTCGGTCACTTTTTGAATAGCATCTTCGCCCCGACGAGCATCATCCTCGGTCACTTCTTTTTCTTTCAACAGGTCTTTGATATCGCCGTTGGCATCACGACGGATATTACGGATAGAAATACGGGACTTTTCCGCTTCTTCACGCGCCTGACGAATGTAACCCTTGCGGGTTTCTTCAGTCAATGCTGGCATGGGCACACGGATAACTTCGCCACTGGTAGCTGGGTTTAACCCCAGATCCGCCTTCATAATGGCTTTTTCAATTTCCGGAATCAGTGGTTTTTCCCAAGGTACTACAGCCAGTGTGCGTCCATCTTCGACGTTAACGTTAGCCAGCTGGTTCAATGGTGTATCAGCACCATAATAAGACACCATAACAGTGTCCAGAATACTTGGATGAGCTCGGCCCGTGCGAATCTTCTTAAAAGCCGTATGCAGGGCTTCTACACTTTTATCCATACGCTCATCGGCGTCATCACGAATATCATTAATCATTTGTTTCTCCAGCTTCTGGCAGGTTAACGTTAACTAGGGTACCTTCATGGCCACCCACCACAAGGTTAATTAAGGCGCCAGGCTTATTCATATTAAATACACGCACCGGCATACCCTGGTCACGACACAAACACATAGCGGTTAAATCCATTACTCCCAACTGGCGTTCAATAGCCTCATCGAATGTCAAAAAATCATATTTTTCAGCACTAGGATTAGTAACTGGGTCAGCAGTATACACACCATCAACCTTAGTCGCCTTTAATACAGCATCAGCCTCAACCTCTATGCCACGCAAACTGGCAGCAGAGTCGGTGGTGAAGAAAGGGTTGCCCGTACCAGCAGAAAATATCACCACATTACCTTGCGACAGGTAGAGCATAGCATTACGGCGATCATAGTGGTCCACTACACCACTCATGGGGATAGCGGACATAACGCGAGTGGTTATATTAGATCGCTCCAGCGCATCACGCATAGCCAGGGCATTCATCACCGTTGCCAGCATACCCATATGATCACCAGTCACACGGTCCATGCCTGCTTCACTCAAGGCTGCTCCTCGGAACAGGTTACCACCACCGATAACCAAACCAACCTGCACACCAATTCCCACCAATTGGCCAATCTCCAGGGCCATGCGATCCAGCACCTTCGGATCAATACCAAAATTTTCTTCGCCCATTAGGGCCTCACCACTAAGCTTCAACAAAATACGCTTGTAGCGTGGCTGGCGTTTATCGAATGCGGGCATATATGCTTCTCCAAATTCAGCAGGTGGCTTATTCTACAAAAATTTTTGCTAAAGTGCCTTAATCTTGGCTACTAAATTGCGCCATTTGTATGTTGTCATCTACGCTTGTACCTGACAACAGGGCTAACAGCATAAGTGTCACACAAAATTCGAGGCTAAAAAAAAGGCGCCGATTATATCGACGCCTCTCTGGTCAGCTGCTATTAGCCTTGCAATTGCGCAGCTACTTCAGCAGCAAAGTCGGTTTCTTCAACTTCGATACCTTCGCCTACTTCCAAGCGTGCGAAAGCAGATACTTCAGCCCCAGCGGCTTTTGCCAAGTCACCCACTTTTTGTTCGGGGTTTTTAACAAAAGGCTGTTCTACCAGACTGTTTTCGGCCAGGAATTTATTGATACGACCAACCATCATTTTTTCTACGATGGCATCAGGCTTGCCTGCCATATCTGGCTGCGCCTTGATAATTTCTTCTTCCTTGGTCAATTCTTCAGCTGGCATATCATCACGAGTATTAACCCGAGGATTAACCGCAGTAACATGCATGGCAATGTCTTTAGCCAATTCAGCATCACCAGCAGTCATGGACACCAGAGCACCAATCTTGTTGTTGCTGTGCACATAAGCGCCAACATTAACACCTTCCATCAGTACTGCCCGACGCGGAGTGATGTTTTCACCAATTTTCTGTACCAGAGCTTCACGCTCAGCATCCAGTGCAGCAGCAATAGGAGCCATATCAGTTGCCTTAGCAGCAAACGCCGCATCAGCCACTTTACCCACGAAAGCCAAGAAGCCGGCATCACGGGCAGCAAAGTCAGTTTCAGAGTTAACTTCTACCATCACGGCATAAGAATTGTCATCAGCGATACGCACCGCTACAACACCTTCAGCAGCAGTACGGCCCGCTTTTTTGGCAGCCTTCATACCACTATTCTTACGCAATTCTTCAATCGCCGCTTCAATGTCACCATCAGCGGCCACCAAAGCCTTCTTACATTCCATCATGCCCAGACCAGTGCGGTCGCGCAGTTCTTTTACCATAGTTGCAGCAATTGCAGCCATTGTTAGATCCTCAATAATCGACAGTTACGCTTCAGCTTCTGCTGATTCTTCAGCAACTTCAACAAACTCACCGGCAGCAGCGCCAGCAGCATTTTGACCAGCTGCACAAGCATCAGCCATGGCATTGACATAAATCTGGATAGCGCGCAAAGCGTCGTCATTACCAGGAATCACATAGTCAACACCATCAGGGTTGCTATTGGTATCAACAATACCAATTACCGGGATACCTAACTTGTTGGCTTCATTCACAGCAATACGTTCGTGATCAACATCAACCACAAACAGTGCATCAGGCAGGCCGCCCATATTTTTGATACCGCCAATGGAACGCTCCAGCTTTTCCATTTCACGTTGGCGCATCAGGCCTTCTTTTTTGGTTAACTGTTCAAAAGTGCCATCATTAGACTGACCTTCAAGGTCGCGAAAACGACGGATAGACTGACGAATAGTCTTGTAGTTGGTTAGCATACCACCCAACCAGCGGTGGTTTACATAAGGCATGCCGACACGATCAGCTTGTTCCTTGATCACCTTGGAGGCGGCGCGCTTGGTACCAACGAACAGGATCTTGTTCTTGTTGGATGCCATGTTTTGCACAATGGCCAAAGCATCATTCAACGCTGGCACCGTTTGGTCCAGGTTAATGATATGAATTTTGTTACGAGCACCAAAGATGTACTGACCCATTTTAGGGTTCCAGTAACGAGTTTGGTGACCAAAGTGGGCACCTGCTTTTAGCAGATCACGCATTGCTACTTGAGTCATAATATTTTCCGTTATGGGTTAGGCCTCCACAAACCCCTGCCCAGCCATGCTGAACCATGTCCAAATCAATGGCCCTAAGACCATCGACACCCGAGAACATGTGTCGGTTTGTGTGTGACGTTAATTTAATTAACCTGAGTTACAAAAATCAGGCGCGCAATTTATACCACAAACCCCCTCCAAAGGAAAGTTAATTTGGTATTTTAATCGTGTTCCCACATCTCAATATCTGTTACACTTTAGCCCCAAGCAAGGGAAACTCCACACAGTGTCATTAGCAAAGCTAAGGCAAGACAAAGGTTTGGCAAAACACCGTTGTTTATTGAGAATAAATGAGGACCACGAGCCAGATTTGAACGCCCTACCGAAGTGTCTGATGCTATTATCAGGGTGATCCCAAAAACCTCAGTCCGCCAGCAAGAGAAATTCGTCGTGAGCATTATCATCAAGACCCCGGAACAAATTGAAAAAATGCGTATTGCCTGCCGTTTGGCAGCCGCAGTATTGGAGATGATTGAGCCCTATGTCAAACCCGGGGCTACTACCAACCAACTCAACCAGATTTGCCATGATTATATTGTTAATGTGCAACAAGCCATACCAGCGCCGCTAAATTATCACGGCTTTCCAAAATCCATTTGTACCTCGGTTAACCATGTTGTTTGCCATGGCATTCCTAATGATAAAGCCCTCAAGAAAGGGGATATTGTCAATATTGATATTACCGTCATCAAAGATGGTTACCACGGCGACACCAGTAAAATGTTCTGTATAGGTGACGTCCCTGCTCATGCCCAACGTCTCATTGATATCACTTATGAGTGCCTGTATAAAGGCATAGCAATGGTTAAACCTGGAGCTCGCCTGGGGGATATTGGTGCTGTTATTCAGCAACATGCAGAAGCCCACCATTACTCCGTGGTACGCGAGTACTGTGGCCACGGCATTGGCGAAGGCTTCCACGAAGAACCGCAGGTATTACACTACGGCCAGGCAGGTACAGGTGCAGAACTAAAACCGGGTATGATTTTTACTATCGAACCTATGGTTAATGCTGGCAAGCGTCACGTAAAACTACTTAAGCGTGATGGCTGGACCGTAGAAACAACCGACAAACGCTTATCGGCTCAATTTGAACACACCATACTGGTCACACCTACTGGCTATGAAAACCTGACTCTACGCCAGGAGGAAAAGCTCTGAACCCCAAAACGAATGTTAGCCCAGAGTTGCGGCGGGCTATTTTTGACAGTGCGTCATTACATGCCCAAATGGCCACCCAGACCGGTTCCATTACCAGCCTGCTTAAGCAGGCTTTAGAAACTGGCACCCAGCACCTTGATGATATCTTTCAAGCCTCCCGTCACACCCGGGTGGTTGAACTGGTCAACGCCAGAGCCTGGCTGACAGATCGAATTCTAACCCTGCTATGGCAGCAATATAGCTGGCCTGAAGGTGCCGCACTAGTTGCCGTCGGTGGTTATGGCCGCGGGGAACTGCACCCACATTCAGATATTGATCTACTTATTCTGATCGATGACCAGGAGCCGTTATCCAGTTGGGAAGCAAGTGCCCAGCAGTTTGTCACCGCCCTGTGGGATCTGGGGGTAGTGATTGGCAGCAGTGTCCGCACCTATAGTGAATGCCAGACACAGGCCAAAGGTGATATAACTATCGCCACCAATCTGATTGAGTCACGCGCTATTGTTGGTAAACCAACCTTGCGCAAACAACTATTTCGCTGGCTAATGAGTGATGACGCCTGGTCAGATGAAGACTTTTACAAAGCACGTATTAAAGCCCAACAAGACCGCTATCAGCGCACCAACGAAACAGAATACAATCTGGAGCCAAACCTGAAAAGCTCACCAGGGGGCTTGCGCGATATTCAAACCATTACCTGGATTGGTAAACGCCATTTCGGTTTACGCTATATGCGTGATCTATACCAGCATGACTTTATAACCGAAGACGAACTGGGCTTCTTCTATCGCGCCATCGAGTATCTATGGACTATTCGCTATGCTTTGCATTTGCAAAACAGACGCCCGGAAGATCGTTTATTATTTGACCAGCAACGCAAACTGGCCGCATTTTTTGGCTATGAGGATAATGACCAGGCACTTGCTGTTGAGCAGTTTATGCGCAAATACTACCGGGTGGCGATGCGCCTGGCTGAGCTCAATCAAACCTTGTTACAACTGTTTGATCAGGCCATTCTGCGCGCTCATCAGCCAGACACCATTGTGCAGGTCAATCGCCGCTTTGAAATTCGCAATAACCTGCTCGAAGCCAAACATCAACGGGTATTTATACAACAACCCTTTGCCTTGATGGAAGCCTACGTGATTCTGGCCCAGCACCCGGACTGCTCAGCCATAGGTGCTGCTACACAGCGCCTGATACGCACCCATAGACCCCTGATGGATGATAAACTGCGCAAGGACATCCGTGTTAATAGCCTGTTTATGGAGCTCTTACGCTCTCCCAAACGCATGTCTCATACCCTGATTGATATGCAACGCATAGGCTTACTGGCAAGCTATCTACCAGCCTTTGATCATATTACCGGACAGATGCAGCACGACCTGTTTCATATCTATACAGTCGATGCCCACACCCTGAAAATGGTAAAGCGCATGCGTGAAATGCTGCTAACCAGAGATCGCCAACGCTTTCCTATTGCCACTCGCGTAGTGCATGAACTCCCCAAGATCGAACTCTTGTATATTGCTGGTTTATACCATGATATTGCCAAGGGTAAAGGCGGCGATCATTCTCGTTTAGGAGCAGAAGAGGTGAAAGAATTTTGCCATCAGCACCATCTGGGAACATGGGATACAGATCTGGTCAGTTGGCTAATACGCCACCATCTGCTGATGTCAATGACGGCGCAAAAACGTGATATAGGCAGCCCCGAAGTCATTCATGAATTTGCCGCCATAGTCGGCGATGAGTTGCATCTGGATTACCTGTATGTGATGACAGTATGTGATATCTATGCCACTAATCCGGAACTATGGAATAACTGGCGCGCTTCTCTGATGCGCCAGTTATACACTGAAACCAACAGAGTCTTGCGCCTCGGCCTTGATTTGGACACACCTATTGACCACGCCAGTCTGATAGAACAAACGCAGATAGATGCCCGCAAGCTGCTCTTGGAAAAGCGTCTCAACCCTGCTGCAGTGCAGAACCTGTGGCAGCAACTGGGTGATGATTATTTTATCCGTGAACGGGCAGCTACCGTAGCCTGGCACACGCAACAGATTCTTGGTCATCAAAGCAACACCCCACTGGTTGCCATCAGCGAATTCAGTTTTAACGATTTTGAGGGCGGCAGTCAGATTTTTGTTTACACCAAAGACCAGCCTAACCTGTTTGCTGCCATGTGTGCCATTATTGGCCAGTTAAATCTGAATATCTTTGATGCCCGTATTATCACTACTGATGACGGTTACAGTATGGATACCTTTATCGTACTGGATAAAGAAGGCCAAACACTGGATCAAACAGCTGAAGTGCGTCAACAACTGCAAGACAAGTTAACTCGAGCCCTGCAGCACCCCAAGGATTTCGCTTATCTGGTAGAACAACGTACGCCACGGTTACACAAGCTGTTTACCATCCCCACACAAGTTAATATTGCCAACCCAAAAGGCTTTAGCTGGACCCGTGTAGAGCTTATATGTGCCGATCGTCCGGGTTTGCTGGCACAGGTAGGACTGGTATTTATGCGCTTGGGCATCAGTATACAAAAAGCCAAAATCCAATCCATGGGTGAACGTGTAGAAGACGTGTTCTTTATCACTGATATGGATGGTGAGCGCATTGTCGATAATGAAATCCTGCAGTGCTTGCAGCAACAAATCTGCTGCGCTTTGGATAGCCATATTAGCCAGGCACAATAATGCAGTTATTAAGGGCATTGCATTGAGCATGGCCTGATAAAGTTTGCTATGATATGGGTCTTTTATTCAGCCCTATGGAAACCGACCGTGAGTGACATTACCATGCATGGCATCGCCAACTGTGACAGCATAAAAAAAGCCAAACAGTGGCTGACTAACGCCGGCCTTGAATATCAGTTTCGCGACTACAAGAAAAACCCTCCCAGCAGGTCAGAATTACAGACTTGGGCTGACTTGCTAGGCTGGGAAAGCTTATTAAACAAACGCGGTACCACTTGGCGCAAACTTGATCCAGCAATACAAGCCAACATCGCCGCAGACAACGCCCTGCAACTACTGGCCGAACACCCCAGCATGATCAAGCGGCCATTAATAATCAAAGATGGGCAAGCACTGGTTGGTTTCCAGGCTGCTACCTACACACAGTTTTTTGCTTAAACCCCTATTCTCAGGAGATATTTATGAGCCACTTTAGTTTTGCTTTTGGTGTCGGCACTCAGTCCAGCCAGGGTGAATGGCTGGAAGTGTTTTATCCACAGCCGGTATTAAATCCAAGTGACAGCCTGGTCAAAGCCGTTGCGGGCGTATTGGGTAATGGTGTTATCACTGGTAACCATGCCGCAGTAATTAATGCCCAACAGGCCAGCCAAATCTGTGAAGCCATGCGCGCTATTGATCATGAAGGCCAAGCCAAGTGGCTACGTCAGGCTGCTGATGCTGGTCAGCCTATGGTCATCACATTATTGGAGCATGACACTGCGCCCACTAGCACACCTGAAGTCTACCTGAAGCTGCAGCTACTATCTGACGGCCAGATTCAGCCTCACGGCCAGGATCTGACTGGCATCTTTGGTCTGCTACCCAACGTGGCCTGGACCAACGAAGGCCCTATTGCCGTAGAAGATCTGACCCAACGTCAAATGGATGCGCGTCTGCGTGGTGCATGGCTACACGTTAATGCCGTAGACAAATTTCCACGCATGGTGGACTACAAGGTACCAGCCGGAGTACGCATTGGGGACGCGTCCAGAGTGCGCTTGGGAGCCCATCTGGCTGCTGGCACAACGGTTATGCACGAAGGCTTTGTTAACTTTAATGCTGGTACCGCGGGCAATAGCATGATCGAAGGACGTATTTCTGCTGGCGTGGTGGTAGGCAAGAACTCAGATCTGGGTGGTGGCTGTTCAACCATGGGCACCCTATCTGGCGGCGGTAAGGAAATTATTGCCGTGGGCGAAGACAGTCTGATCGGTGCCAATGCGGGTATTGGTATCGCTCTGGGCAACCGCTGTATTGTCGAGGCGGGTCTTTATATTACGGCTGGCACCAAGATCACCGTGTTAGATGCCAACAATCAGGAAGTGGGCACTACCAAAGGCGTGACCTTATCCGGCAAGGATGATTTGCTGTTCCGCCGCAATTCGCAAACAGGTCGGGTAGAAGTTAAGCCCAATGGTACCGCCGTTATCCTTAATGACGCCTTACATAGCCACAATTAATTTGGGAATATCATGACCGCATCTGCCACTCTCGCTCTCGCCAAGGATCTTATCAGTCGTCCGTCTGTCACGCCTGCTGATGCTGGCTGCCAGGAGGTGATGATTGCCCGCTTGCAGGCCCTTGGCTTTACTGTTGAGCGCATGCGTTTTGGCGAAGTCGATAATTTCTGGGCCCGCCGAGGCGATCAACACCCAGTGCTTGCCTTTGCCGGGCATACGGATGTTGTCCCCTCTGGCCCAGAGGCCAACTGGAACACACCACCATTTGAACCAACTGAAAAAGATGGTTATCTATACGGCCGCGGGGCAGCTGATATGAAAGGCAGCCTAGCAGCGTGGGTGGTGGCTTTGGAACAGTTTATTGCACAACACCCAAACCATAAGGGTAGTCTGGCGCTCTTAATTACCAGTGACGAAGAAGGTCCTTTTGTTGATGGTACCACACGAGTCGTGGACACACTGGAAGCTCGTAATGAAAAAATCGACTGGTGTATTGTGGGCGAACCCTCGTCCACCAATAAGCTTGGTGATACCATCAAAAATGGCCGTCGCGGGTCTTTAACGGCAGAAATCAATGCCAAGGGTATTCAGGGCCACGTTGCCTACCCTCATTTGGTCGACAACCCCATTCATAAGGTAGCGCCAGCCTTGGCCGAACTCGCCCACACCCAATGGGACCAAGGTAATGACTTCTTTCCACCCACCAGCTTTCAGATTGCCAATATCAACGGTGGTACCGGTGCTTCTAATGTGGTGCCAGGACAAGTACACATTCAGTGTAACTTCCGCTACTCCACAGAAGTCACTGCCGAACAACTGGTACAAAGGCTGGAAGCTATTTTGGATAGCCACCAAGTAGACTACGATATCGGCTGGACCTATAACGGCCTGCCCTTTTTAACGGCCTCAGGTGCACTGGTAGAAGCCTGCCAACAGGCTATTCAACAACGCACCAACCGGGTTACAGAACTGTCTACGGCAGGCGGCACTTCCGATGGTCGCTTTATTGCTCCTACCGGTGCGCAGGTGGTAGAACTGGGCCCCTGTAATGCCACCATTCACAAAATCAATGAGTGTGTAAAAATAGCTGATCTGGAAACCCTAACAGATATTTACACCGACATTATGCAACGACTACTGGTGTAGTTGTTGCATAATACCCGGCACAAATGCCAACTTGGCCTTTATAAAATCAGGTAACGATATGTCACAACCCGATATTGAAATATACGTCAAAGGGCCTACAAAAGAGCAGATTCAAGTCTGGCTGGAGCAGCAATTTGACAGCTTGCACATAAGCAGCCAAGGCGCCCAACGTCAAGCTTATATAGCTAACTGGCAAGGCAAGAAGTTTGAGATCATGGTGTTGCTCAAGGTTCAAAATGGCTACACCAGTATCTGGTTCAACCACGCTCCTTTGCCGTGGCCAGATGATAAAAGCTGTGCCCAACAAGCTCTGCAACAACTTCCTCCTGCAGGTCTTAGTATTCGTTGTATTGCCTCGAGCTGGCAAGAAGGTGATGCACCTGATCAATGGCTACATATGGATGGTGACGGCGAACGACTTATGCAGTGGCCAGCCTAAGGCCACGCATCGGCACATCAACTCTCAGCAGGTGACAATGTCCGAAAAGTCAAATTGACTCTGGGTTTATCTAGCCCAGCCACAATCGGTAGCCTATGTCGCCAGTTCGTTTGCGTCTTACCTTGCATTACCAATAGGCTACCATGTGCCAGATGCAGCTCTACTACCTCATTAGTGCGCTTATGTTTAAAGCAAAAACGGCGTTCAGCCCCCAGGCTCAAAGAAGCAATAGGGGCTTGGGGCAGCAAGTCTTTTTCATTATCACTATGATAGGCCATACCATCTCTGCCATCATGATACATATTGGCCAGACAGGCGTTGTAGGTCGCATCCGTATCAGCTTCCACTAGTTGCTTTAAGCGCAACAGGGCATCTGTCCAGGGCAAAGCCGTTTTAGTGACCCCTGAATAGGTGTAAGCAAAAGGTTGGCTGGCATACCAAGCGACCATACGCCGGGTAGTGATAAGTTTGCCCATCACCTTCACCCGATCAGGTTGCCAGGCCAGAGTTTGACGCAGATGCTGCAGGTGGCCATCGGCCTCAGTGCAGGACATAACCGGCCCATGATAATAAACTTCACCATCATAAGGCAGCCAGTTATGCTTGGGGTCATGCTGGTCAGCAAACAGATCCATAGGTTCTCCTGACTTATAAAACACCATCACCTGGGATTATTCACCCCTCAATTATTGCGCACGGGCTACCTAAGTAATGATAGAGCGAATAAATGGACCAACCGCATCAACACCATGATCTTCCATCACCCGTATCGCCTCAGAACCAATAATGGCCACATCAGCCTTACCGCGAATAAACTCATAATCAGCCTTCGACTTGACGCCAAAACCCAAGGCCAAAGGCAAGTCTGTAGCCTGACGACAGTCCAGCAAATAGTCGCCTAACTCATCACCAAACTGAGTATCTTTACCAGTGACACCTTTGCGAGCCACCGTATACATAAACCCCGAGGTATGTTTATTAAGCTGCTGTTTACGCGCCATAGAACTGTTGGGGGTGAAAATATGTACTGGATCCAAACCATGCTTTTGCATCGCTTGTAAGTATTCACTACCCTCTTCGGGCGGCAAATCGGGAATGATTGCACCCTTGATACCAATAGCCTGCATCTTGGCAACAAAATCACTGACACCATACTTAAACAGGATGTTGTAATAGGTCATAAACAAAAAAGGAATATCAAAAGCAGCCGTGATTTGCTCCGCCATACGCAGACTTTTTTCCATGGTAGCACCCGCTTTTAGGGCTTGGGCATTGGCCTTCAGAATCACCGGCCCGTCGGCCATAGGCTCAGAAAACGGAATCTGCAATTCCATCAAATCCACACCTGCCTCAACCATGCCTTCAACCAACCGCATAGCATCATCATAGGATGGGTAACCCAGCACAATATGGGTCATCAGCAACAGGTCTTTATGTTGCAAACGCTGTTTAATATATTGCTCCAACATGATTATTCCACGCCTCCTTCTGCAGCAGCACGAGCACGATACTGGTCAGCCTTGGTGATAATAAATTCGCGCCATTTAGGATCATCAATAGCATCAGCAACAGTAAAGATATCCTTATCAGCCCGCCCGGACTGATTAATCAAAATAATTTCATCCTTGCCCATGGCAGGTGCTTCTTTAAAGGCCTGAGCAAAAGCATGGGACGATTCCAAAGCCGGTATCAACCCTTCTTTTTGCACCACCAGTTGCATAGCTGCCACCACCTCATCATCGGTCGCCGCTTCAAACCGCACCCGCCCCGTATCATGCAAATCAGCCAAAATAGGCGATACCCCCACATAATCCAGACCAGCAGAGACTGAATGAGTATCCATCATCTGCCCATTATTATTCTGCAGGAAATAGGTTTTATAGCCCTGAGCAACACCAATGGTGGCATCATCGTAGGCCAGCCGTGCCGCATGCTCACCGATACCTTTACCACGACCACCCGCTTCCACACCAACCAGCTCTACCTCTGTGTCAGTCATAAAACCACTAAACAAACCCATAGCATTGGAGCCACCGCCGACACAGGCATAAACACGATTGGGTAAACGCCCCTGTCGGGCAAGCATCTGTTCACGGGCTTCACTGCCAATAATCGACTGGAACCAGGACACCATTTCCGGAAATGGGTAGGGACCACAGGCAGTGCCCAACACATAATGGGTATCATCCATATTGGTTACCCAGTCACGAAAAGCCTCATTAATGGCGTCTTTTAAAGTAGCGCTACCATCTTCAACAGGCACCACCGTGGCCCCCATCTGCTCCATCCAGAACACATTGGGGCGCTGGCGGGCAACATCTACGGCACCCATATAGATAGTGCAATCAAAACCAAATTTAGCCGCCATAGTGGCCGTGGCCACACCGTGCTGACCAGCACCTGTCTCAGCAATCACCCGTTTCTTGCCCATACGCTTGGTAAGTAGACCCTGCCCCATAACATTGTTGGCCTTGTGGGCCCCCGTATGGTTTAAGTCTTCACGTTTAATATAAATCTGGGCACCACCAAAATGCCTGCTAAGATTCTCAGCATAGGTAATAGGCGTCGCACGACAGGAATAGGTAGACATTAAATCCACATATTCCTGCCAAAAAGCCGGGTCGGCTTTGGCCTCCAGATAGGCGGCCTCTAACTGATCAAACGTGGGTACCAGAATTTCTGGAATAAAGGCACCTCCAAACTGATTAAAATATCCGCGGTTCTGCATCACATTGTCCTAAGGTGTTATATAGAGCTTCCGCTCTGGATGGTCTGAGAAAAGTTAAAGCGATCTGTACGGCATACAATATCGCAATATATTAACCCCTGTTGCTTGCCAAAATGCAGCTTACGGGCCACATGCAGCAAGGGCAATTTACTATTAGCTTGCATTAACTGGGCCAGCTTACGGCTGGGAAACAGCACATGAAAACTCTGTTCGGCACTGGTCACCGTATAAAAATATTGCTGTTTAACCTGTTCGGACAAGGATTGCCGGGGCTTAAAACCCTGATCAAAATCACTAAACACAGCAGCATCCAGATAAAATGTCTCCAGCAACACCGGTTCACTATCAATGCGGGTCAGGCGCTGGAGCCGATAAGCCGCTGTGTAACCGCCTTTGCACTCTGCCCCGGAAACCCGTTGTGGCAGTTGCAACCACTCACTATCAGTAGCCAACTCACTGGCTTGCAGAGCCTGCCCGGTACCTCCTAAAGACAACAAATCAATATGCCGGGCCTTGGGCATAACATAAGTACCCGAACCCCGGCGGCGTTCCAAAACACCTTCCCGCACCAGCAAATCCGTAGCCTGACGCACTGTCGGACGACCAATACCATAGGTCTGCGCCAAGGCATGTTCGGAAGGGATTCTCTCCTGCTCCGGCAGCTCACCCGCCGCCATGGCACGGCGTAAAAGCTCAGCAAGCTGTTGATATAGGGGCACAGGTGAGGCTGGATTAAGCATAAAACAAAGTCACAAATAAACCTTATGGACAAGCATAAAAGTGAAATGTAAAGTTGTCAAGACAATTTTACATATACACTCTTACCCAAATATCAATTTAATTCAAAACCCAGCACAACAAAAACCAAAATATATTCTATACTGACTATTGAGCACTGTTTTCAGGCTTATGGCGGGCGGCCCTGATATTTTCCTCTTGTTGGTCAGGGCCAACCACCTCTTAAATCCACTGTTAACAGCCCCACTATCTAAAATAAGGCTTGCCATTCCAGTCAATGGCACTACTGGTAATAGCGTTTAAAAAACAGATCATGGAGTAAATCCAATCTGCCAAAGCGGTGGTTGCCTCTTATTTATAACTGCTTGCTTAAATTCAGTTAAACCAGCTAACGTTATCTACAGTGATAGTGGCACGCAATATCTCCGCCGCCTGCTCAAAGATATACCAGCCGGTCAAAGCCACCCATTTTTCTTCTAACAGCATGTTTATGACGCCCGGCGGCACCATAATAATTATTAACGTGCCGGCACTTAAATTCCTGAACTCATCGCCGACTAGGCCGCACGCCCTTAAGAATAGCAGGTCCAAGCGTTTTGCTAATTCAGCAAAATCGTCAATCTTTCACTATAGTTCCGTAACCCTGATATGGCTTCATCCCGCTTGGCTATAAGCCTAGCAGATTGTACCGGGTCTGCACGGGATTGCCCGATGCAATATCACCTCAAGCTTGGTGGAGTTCAGTAAACAATATATAGATTGGCACTATTTGCAGTTACCAATAGATAGCCAATCCGTTTTTGTAGCCATAGTTAGGATCATGGGATTGACTTAGGATGCGGTTAAAACCAGCGCAATATTGCCGCATATGGTTTGCGCTTCAACACGCATTCAAGTGCGCAGTCTAGGTTTAATAACCATAGAATTCCGTAAAGAAAAAGGGCCTGCTCGTACTCGCATGGAGTATCTGTTATAGCCACTGCCAT
>JASMLZ010000067.1 GCA_030748435.1 Gammaproteobacteria bacterium
CGGATTAATAACTTCAGCTATTGTGAAATCTTTTCCTAGTTCTTCGGTTTCTATTATTTTAGGGCTATCGGCAACCCCTTGAATCTGTCGATAATCAGATCCAATGTCTGGTTCAAACTCTTCTACATCACATTCCTGCAATGCATCGCTTAACAGCGATTGAGTCATTCTAAGTTGATCATTCGCTGGGCATTCTTCAAGCATCTCTTTAGCAGCAATATCGGCTTTTATAAATCTCCTTAAGAATTTTTTATAAATATAAGAATCATAACCCTGTTTCAAGCGCTCTATTTCTTTATCCTTTACATCCATAGCATTATGCAAAGACATAAATGCTTCGAGTGTCTGCTCGGATTTTTTATATACTTCCAATTGCAATGACTGTGATTTTGAGATTGCATCAATAGATTGTTGTTGGTTTTTTTCTACAGTTTGGGAAACGTGAATAAGCACCTTTGCCCACTCTTCAGGCACCATAGTATTTGGTTTGGAAAGGAGTATTTTTCGCCACTTGTATAAGTAAAAAGAAATAGATACTGATACAATTAAAGCAACAGAAGACATTATTGCATAAACACTTATTGCAAATAGGAGCATCCCATCATCGTTTGTTTTAGCAGGAGATTCCTCAATAGCACTAGGTTCGACCGCAATCAAACCCGAACTACTCAAATAAACAACCACGAAGGCTATAAGAATAGTAAACAGTACGATCAAGCTAATAATTAATGTTGTTTTTCTTTTTATAATTGACTTAATGAAAATGGTTGCTGCAACTTTCATACCTCGACTCCATCCGAAATCAATATTTTTGTCCGCCTTTATTAGGCAGCAATCTTGAATATACTCCCAGTGGCGTCAAAAAAGTATCAGAATAATTCTGAAAGTTAGCTCATGGCCTACGAGATTTGTTAACTCCATCCGATTTATTTAATACATCTGCTCACCGCGTAGCCCTTCCAGAACAGTGCGTATCTTCTCTTCAGCGGAGTATTTTTTACGGGTTCTACGGCGTATATCTCGGATGGTCTTTTCTGCACTTCTTTTTTCTGTCGTCATCATTTCCTCTCGGATTAACAATGAACTAGAAGTGTCTCTTAAGCAATCAGTCTATTCGGTCCACATAGGGCTGACGGGGTACAACACATACTATCTTTGGAATAATTTTAGTTTTGAGTGGTTTGCTAATACTTTGGATCGATAATTTTTAAGACTGAAGAAAGGAAAACTAACTATGGTTTTGTTCAACTGGCACAAAAAATGGATAGCGCTGTGGAAGGAAATGACTGGGATGTCTGATTATGCAATCGTATGGGTTTCCTTTATAAAAGGCATTGCAGTTGGACTTCTAATTTATCATTTGTTTCTAACTACCAGTCATTAAAGCCAAAGGTGGCTCAGACTACGAAGGTGACATACTGGAAGCTACAGGACACCTTGACCCAAAAATGCGGAAGGTTTACGACCGGAAAAAGCGCTCAGTTAAGGCGACCAAGTAGACTTTTTTCCCCCGTTTTTTCCCTAGTTTTAAATTTAGGATTAACAGGAGATTGTAAGTCATTGATTTAATTGGTCGGACGGCAGGATTGATTAAGCAAAAGCCTGCTCGACTTTCACTTCCCCTTCGGGCTTCGCAGCTGACGCTGCTTGATGCAAAACGCTTACGCGTTTTGTGAACCTGAATTTAAAGAACAAAAACACAGGCCCAAAACAATTAAACCCAAAGGGTCTTTCAGACCCCTTGGGTTTAATTGGTCGGGACGGCAGGATTTGAACCTGCGACCCCCTGCACCCCATGCAGGTGCGCTACCAAGCTGCGCTACGCCCCGACAAACTCTCATACCTAGCGGTACTCAAGGAGGCGGTATATTACTGTAATCTTGGGAGATTGTGAAGCACCTTACGGTGGAAAAGTGATTAATATAAAGGCTTTAGTTTATTTATGTGCAATTAAACTTTGCCACACCTTTAAAGGCCATCAAAGGGGCGTTTTTTACCCTAGCCTATTGAACATTTGCGGCTTACCTTAAACCACCCATGCAAAAGCCGTCATTGCGATAAGCTTATTAGCGATGCGACAATCTGCAAACGATTGCTGCCAAGTTATATCAGCTTGTTTCGCTATACTCGCAATAACGGATTTATAAATTTCTCAGGTCTTGCTTAATAGCAACGGAAAAGTAATATAAGATGATATCTATATTGCCAGTACACTCGGCAACCAAGCCCATCATACCTTAACCTGTTAGTCTTCGGACTCAACCCGATCCTTCAGCTTTTGTCCAGGGCGGAAAGTAACAACGCGGCGCGCAGAGATGGCTACTTCTTCCCCAGTTTTAGGATTACGCCCAGGACGCGAGCGTTTGTCGCGCAAATCAAAGTTGCCAAAGCCAGAGAGTTTGACCTGTTCGTTATTAACCAGACAATGAGCGATCTCTTCAAAGAAGCATTCCACCAAATCTTTGGCATCACGCTTACTGAGATTGTGATCGCTGCTTAGACGCTCTGCCATGTCGGCTTTCGTCAATGAACCCATAAACTTTTCCCCTATGCCATTATTTTTATTAAGGATTCAGAGTAATCAGTGTAACAGGCGGTCCCAAAAAGTAAAGAGTAGTTTTGTCTGGCTCTAGTGCTAACTACGCAAGCTTGCAGCGTATTGTGTTTGCACAGCATCAACTACCTGATCAAACCACTGGTTTACCTCATCATCGTTGAGCGTGCGCTCCGGATGCTGCCAGGTCAAGCTCAAAGCCAGACTCTTTTTGCCGTCTGCAACACCTTGCCCGGAGTACACATCAAACAGGCCAACCTGCTGCAGATAGTCGCCTGCATGCTCAGCAATCACGTCTTGCAGTTGGCTTACGGGCAAACTGTCATCAACCAATAGCGCCATATCACGCCGTACCTCAGGATGCTTGGAAAGAGCAGTAAATGCCGGCACCACACCTTCAGTAAGCGCAGCCAGATTAAGTTCGAACAAATATACAGGCCCTTGTATGCCCAGCTCCTGCTGCAAACCGGGGTGCAAAGCACCAGCATAACCAACCAATATATCCTGCTTATAAATAGCAGCACATTGGCCTGGATGCAGGGCAATATGTTGGGCACTGGCAAAGCTAAAGGCCGCACTCCGGCCGGTCAGCGCCAACAGGCTTTCCAAATCACTCTTCATATCAAAGAAGTCGACACTGTCGTTTTTGCCGTGCCAGCTTTCCGGGTGGCGTGGACCACAAATCAAGCCGGCAATCACATCTTCCTGTTGCAAGCCATCCGGGCTGGGAATAAAGCGCTGACCGGTCTCAAACAATCTAACTCGTTGCTGTTGACGGTTCTGGTTATGCTGCAAAGCTTTAACCAGTCCCGGCCAAATACTGGTGCGCATAACAGACATATCAGCGGAAATCGGGTTAGCCAGTGCTACCGGTGTATGCTGATCATCCATTTTACCCTGCAAGCCCGGCTCGACCATACTGTATGTAATCGCTTCCTGATAGCCACGGCTCACCATATGGTGGCGCAACAGGCTGGTTGGGCGTTTGGCTTCTGGCTTGGCTGGAATATCCATGCTGCCTACTGGGTTAGTGCTGGGCAAGTTGTTATAGCCATAGATACGCGCCACCTCTTCGATCAGGTCAGCTTCGATGGCCATATCAAAGCGCCAGCTTGGTGCTGAAAAGGTCCAACTTTCTGCGTCAGAGTGCAGCAATTGCAGGCCCAGACGCGCCAGAATATCTTCCACCTGCGCATCATCAAAAGCAAAAGCCAGCAAAGAGCTCAAGCGTTGTTTACGCAACACCACTGCATCTGCTTTGGGTAGATGCTGGTCAGAAACCTGTTCAATAATAGGGCCGGCATCACCACCACAGATACTTTGCAGCAGTTGCGTAGCACGGTCCATGGCCTGCCGTTGCAGAGCATAATCGACACCACGTTCAAAGCGATGGGAAGCATCCGTATGCAAACCAAAGCTGCGCGCCTTGCCAGCAATAGTAACAGGGTCAAAGAAAGCGGCTTCCAATAATACATTGCGGGTAGTAGCCGAAACACCGGTCGAATCACCGCCCATAATACCCGCCATACCAATGGCACCTTCGTTATCGGCGATCACCAGAATATCTTCATTCAGGGCCACTGTCTGCCCGTTAAGCAGGGTCAGCTCTTCTCCCTGATTAGCCATACGGACGTTAATCGAGCCATTTAGCTTGTCCAAATCATAGGCATGCATGGGCTGGCCTAATTCCAACATCACATAAGCGGTGATATCAACAGCGGCATCGATGGGCCGAATATTGCTACGCCGCAGCCTTTCTTGCAGCCATTGAGGGCTGGGCTGGGTAATATCAACATTGCGTATTACGCGAGCTGTAATGCGTGGGCAGCCTTCAGGGGCACTGACCTTAACCGGGAAGGTATCTTCTAGTTGTGGAGCCACCTCTGCCATCTGTGGCGGCGTCACATCCACCCCATTCAACACACCTACTTCTCGGGCCAGACCAGCAATACTTAAACAGTCACCACGATTTGGCGTCAGGTCAACGTCAATAATTTGATCATCCAGTTGCATATATTCGCGCAAATTCATGCCCAAAGGAGCTGCTGCAGGCAACTCCATTATGCCATCATGGTCATCACTGATTTGTAGTTCAGACGCCGAGCACAGCATGCCAAAGGACTCCACCTGGCGCAGCTTGGCTTTTTTGATTTTGAAGTTACCGGGCAAGACGGCACCCAAAGTGGCATAAGCAACCTTGATACCTGCGCGCGCATTAGGTGCACCACACACTACTTGCTGGTTGGTTTGACCATCGGACACAGTACAAACTTGCAACTTGTCCGCATTGGGGTGAGGCTCGGCAGTAATAATTTCACCAATAATCACGCCACTAAATTCGCCCGCGGCACTTTCAACCTCGTCTACTTCCAGACCTGCCAGAGTAATTTGGGCTACCAACTCGTCGCTGGTAATAGCTGGATTAACCCACTCACGTAACCACTTTTCACTGAACTTCATGTTTCTTACCTAGATTCTTTGCTGTGCTTTATTTGCCGGATGACTCTCAATTAACCAAATTGAGACAGGAAACGCAGATCGTTTTCAAAGAACAAACGCAGGTCTTTGACGCCGTAACGCAACATAGCCAAACGCTCAACCCCAAAGCCAAAAGCAAAGCCAGTGTATTGCTCAGGATCCACACCTGATGCGGTTAAGACATTAGGATGGACCATGCCACAACCCAAAATCTCCATCCACTTTTGCTCCCCATTGGCACCTGTGTAACCAATATCTACCTCAATTGATGGCTCAGTAAAAGGGAAATAAGAAGGGCGATAACGTACTTGCAAGTCCTGTTCAAAGAAGACATTGAGGAAATTATGCAAGATGCCTTTTAGATCAGCAAAACTAATATTATCATCCACCAGCAGGCCTTCAACCTGATGAAACATGGGCGAATGGGTTTGGTCCCAATCACAGCGATATACCCTGCCCGGACAGATAACTCGAATGGGAGGTTGTTGCTGCTCCATGGTACGCACCTGTACGGGCGAGGTATGAGTACGCAATAGAGTACCATCGTCGAAGAAAAAGGTATCGTGCATGGAGCGCGCTGGATGATGGGAGGGGATATTTAAGGCCTCGAAGTTATGGTAATCATCTTCGATTTCTGGCCCCTTGGCTACGGAGAAGCCGATTTGGGCAAAGAAGTTTTCAATCCGCTCCATGGTCATGGTAACAGGGTGCAGACCACCGTTATTTTGACCACGGCCAGGCAAACTGACATCAATGCTTTCACTAGCCAACTGGGCCCGCAATGCGGCGCTGGCCATAAGGGTACGTTTGGTATTTATGGCGTCCTGTACCTGTTGCTTGGCGGCATTAATTTTGGCACCAGCGGCAGGTCGATCTGCTGCAGATAGCTGCCCCAGACTTTTAAGCTGAGCTGTCAGCACGCCTTTTTTACCCAGATACTGGACCCGAATCTGGTCTAGAGCCGTCTCATCTTGAGCGGCAGCGACGGCTTCTAGGCCTGCATTTACCAGTTGCTTCAGGTTTTCCATAGTCTTCTCCGCATACTTGTGGCCAAGCGATCCTTGCTCGCACCTTAAAACTGTTTTGTCTTTTTTCAAATAAAAACAGGGGTAGAGTTTGCACCCTGCCCCTGTTTTGTTATTTCCTGTGTAGGGAAATTTACCCGATCGAGGTAAAAACTTAGGCGAGTGCCGCCTTGGCTTTTTCTACGATCGCGCTAAATACCGCCTTGTCATGAATGGCCAAATCGGCCAACACTTTACGGTCAATCTCGATTGAAGATTTCTTTAAACCAGCAATCAAACGACTGTAGGACATGCCGTTCATACGCGCACCGGCGTTGATACGGGCAATCCACAGGGCACGGAACTGACGCTTACGTTGACGACGGTCACGGTAGGCATATTGGCCGGCCTTGATAACGGCTTGTTTAGCAACACGGAACACACGGCTGCGAGCGCCGTAGTAACCTTTAGCTTGCTTTAAAATCTTCTTATGACGACGGTGTGCTTGTACACCACGTTTTACGCGAGGCATGATTCTTTCTCCTTACCAGTGACTGTTAAATATACGGCAACATGCGCTTAACCAGGGGCTTATCTGCAGCACAAATCTGCAAAGTACCACGCAGGTGACGCTTACGCTTGGTAGATTTTTTAGTCAAAATATGACTGGTAAAGGACTGCTTATGCTTAAAGCCATTAGCAGTTTTCTTGAATCGTTTTGCAGCACCGCTGCAAGATTTCATCTTAGGCATTTCACTTACTCCACGCATTCATTAATTTGTTAACGAAGGCTCACCTTGGGACCTAAACCCCTAAGTGGTCTCCAGTCAAAGCAATTGCGAACAATTACTTTTTCTTCTTTGGTGCCAGCACCATGGTCAATTGACGGCCTTCCATCTTTGGATACTGTTCCACGGTGCCATATTCAATCAGGTCATTTTCGACCCGCTTCAACAACTCCATGCCCAGCTCCTGATGAGCCATTTCACGACCACGGTAGCGCAAGGTCACTTTGGCCTTGTCACCGGTTTCTAGGAAACGTATCAGGTTGCGTAGTTTTACCTGATAATCCCCTATATCAGTTCCGGGACGGAACTTGATCTCTTTTACCTGAATCTGCTTCTGCTTTTTCTTGGCAGCGGCTTTTTGCTTCTTGGCTTCAAACACATGCTTGCCGTAGTCCATAACCTTGCAAACTACAGGCTCCGCATCGGCAGCAATCTGCACCAGATCCAGTTTTGCTTCCTCGGCATGACGCAGGGCTTCTGCCAAGGTAACGATGCCAACTTGACTACCGTCGGCACCAATCAGTCGAACTTCGTTCGCCTCAATATGTTCATTTATTGCAGGGCGTTTAGCTCGACCCTTATTGAATTCGCGTTTAATTGCGCTATCTCCACTTCTAGTTAGAGTGCAATGGCACTCAGCTTGTTAGCCTTGAAAACGGCCTTTCTCTGCTACTGCTTCGTTAAGCAGTTGGGCGTAAGCTTGCAAGCTCATATTGCCCAAGTCTTCGCCACTGCGTGTACGTACAGTCACAGTGCCAGTTTCCACTTCCTTATCACCCACCACGAGCAAATAAGGAATCTTCTGAATTGTATGCTCGCGAATTTTAAAGCCTACCTTTTCGTTTCTCAAGTCTGCAGCGACCCGGAAGCCCATATTTGTCAGTTTTTCTGCAATTTCTTCACAGAAAGGGGCCTGTTTATCGGTAATATTCAAAATCACGGCTTGTTTTGGTGCCAACCAAGGTGGCATAGCGCCAGCAAAGTTTTCAATCAAAATACCCAGAAAACGCTCAAAAGAGCCCAAGGTAGCACGGTGCAACATCACCGGTGTTTCCCTTTCGCCTGCCTCATTAACAAACTGGGCATCTAACCGACCCGGCATGGAAAAGTCCACCTGTATGGTGCCACATTGCCATACGCGGCCCAAACAATCCTTTAGAGAGAATTCAATCTTGGGGCCGTAGAAAGCGCCTTCGCCAGGCAAAATATCAAAGGGCAATTGTTTTGCATTAAGTGCTTGCGCCAAAGCCGCTTCGGCACGATCCCAAACCTCATCCGAACCAACACGCTGTTCCGGCCGCGTAGACAGTTTTAAGATCACCTCATCAAAACCAAAGTCAGCATACACGTTGTACAGGAAGTCAATAAACTTAGCTACTTCATCCTGCATCTGACTGGCCGAACAAAAGATATGCCCATCATCCTGGGTAAAGCTGCGCACCCGCATAATGCCGTGCAAGGTACCAGAAGGCTCATTACGGTGACAGGAACCAAACTCGGCCATACGTAAAGGCAGGTCACGATATGAGCGCAGGCCCTGATTAAAAATCTGCACATGACACGGGCAATTCATGGGCTTCACCGCATAATCGCGGTTTTCTGAAGCCGTGGTAAACATCATATCCGAGAACTTGTCCCAGTGTCCGGAACGCTCCCACAAAGAACGGTCTACCACTTGGGGTGTTTTCACTTCCACATAACCATTGGCATGCTGCATATCACGCATATAGCGCTCTACCACCTGATAGATAGTCCAGCCATTGGGGTGCCAGAAGACCATACCCGGCGCTTCTTCTTGAGTATGGAACAAGTCCAGTTTTTTACCCAGTTTGCGATGATCACGCTTTTCTGCTTCTTCCAAACGATGCAAATAAGCTTTCAAGTCTTTCTTGTCAGCCCAGGCAGTACCATATACCCGCGTCAACATGGCATTATTCGAGTCACCCCGCCAATAGGCACCCGCCACCTTCATCAACTTAAAGGACTTGATATGGCCCGTAGAAGGAACGTGAGGACCACGACATAAATCAGTAAATTCACCCTGATTATAAAAAGACAGGTCTTCCTCACCGGGAATAGAGTCGATAATTTCGACTTTATATTCTTCACCCAATTGCGCAAAGAACTGCACCGCGTCTGGGCGGCTCATAATGGAGCGGCTAATTGGCAGATTTTGCTTTACCAGCTCCTTCATACGCTTTTCAATCAGTGCCAGATCTTCCGGAGTAAATGCCCGCTTATAGGCAAAATCGTAATAAAAGCCATCTTCAATTACTGGCCCGATAGTCACTTGCGCACCCGGGAAAACATCCTGCACCGCTTGCGCCATCAAGTGAGCACAGGAGTGACGAATCACCTCCAGACCCTCGGCATCACGGCTGGTGATAATAGCCAGTTGTGCATCATCAGTGATGATATGGCTGGTATCCACCAGCTCACCATCAATCTTGCCAGCCAGAGCGGCCTTGGCCAGACCCGGACCAATATCATAGGCCACATCATGCACCGACACAGGCGCGGAAAAAGAACGTTGACTAGCGTCAGGAAGAGTAATAACAGGCATGAAAATTCCTTACTCAGTGGTGACCCCTACCAAAGGCCACATGGGATAGTGATAAAGCCCCTGCTATGTAGAGCAAAAGCGCAATAAATTTGGAGCGATATTGTACCTGCTAAGACTCCCAATCACAAGCTATTGTTAGCCTGCCTCTAGGCCCTACAGCCTACCCTGCCTGTGGCTGTATTTGTTGCCGCAGCATGTGTGCCGTATGACGAGCGTGGGCTTGCGCGATACGCTTGGCATTGACACCATCACGTTGCATCAAGGCCATATGCAACTCACTATGATGCCGGTCAACTACCTCCATGCAACCAGGTTGTTCTAGCATACCTCCAGATAGAGCTGCAAAGATGGTATTAAACATCTTGCTATAGAGCAGCTGACTTAAGGATGCCACAATCAAATTATGACTGGCATTGGCAATCAACATATGAAATTTTAGATCAGCCTTGGAGCGTTCAAGCAAAGGCAAATTCGCTGCCCGTTCCAACATACGTTGATACTCAGCGCCTATTTCAGCCAACTGCTGATCACTGGCACGCTCACAAGCATACCAGGCCGCTTCACCTTCCAATACCTGACGCATCTCCAAAACCGCTAACTGGGCTTTAGAGTCATTCATAGAAAGCTGGTTAAGCGGCGGTATAAAGCTTTGCTCAAAGAGATTGCTTACATAGGTGCCAGAACCGTGCTGCACTCGCAACAGGCCACGCCTTTGCAGCACGCCTACTGACTCACGCAAGGTCGTGCGCGCCACCCCCAGATCTGATACCAACTGACCTTGGGCTGGCAACTTATCACCCGGCATCCATTCGCCGGCAAGCAACCGCTCCTCTAAATGCTGACAGAGAGACTGCACTTTATTCATAACTGTAAATACCTGAAATTGGTCAGATGACTTTACTGCATTTATTCCCTTATGGCTAGTCAAGTGCTTAATAGCCGCGCATAATAAACCCCCATAAGGAGTATTCAATGTCACTGTCGCCCTACTTACAAGCACCCACGCAACCACCTAAACAACCCAAGGTGGCACTATTTATCACCTGCCTGGTGGACGCCATGCGCCCCAGTGTTGGCTTTGCTACCGTTAAACTATTAACAGCCGCAGGCTGTCAGGTGGAAGTACCCGCCCTGCAAACCTGTTGTGGCCAGCCGGCCTATAACTCTGGAGCCAAACAGGATACCCAAAAACTGGCGCGCCAAAATATAAAAAAATTCGCAGATTTTGATTATGTTATCGCCCCCTCCGGCTCATGTATTGGCATGCTACACCAGTACCCGGATTTATTTACCCAAGGCAGTGCCGACCATCAAGCCGCCGAAGATTTAGCCCGGCGAGCCTGGGAAATCACCAGTTTTCTGGTGGATGTGATGCAATTCAAACTGCCCCCCTTACAACAGGATATACAGGTGACCTACCATGACTCCTGTGGTGGTTTACGTGAACTAGGCATACAACAACAGCCGCGCCAGCTACTTGCCCAAGTCAGTGGCCTGAATATTAATGAAATGTGTGAAGCGGACACCTGCTGTGGTTTTGGCGGCACCTTCTGTGTCAAATTCCCCGATATATCCAACCGTATGGTAAGCCATAAAACCGCCAACGCCGAACAGAGCAAGGCACAACTATTATTAGGCGGCGATCTGGGTTGCTTAATGAATATGGCCGGTAAGTTAAAACGAGAAAACTCGGATTTACAAACCCGCCATGTGACTGAACTACTGGCTGATATGCTGGCCGCACCCGCCTTGGGCGAAGTGGAGAACACCCCTTTGCGTGCAACTAATACTGATCTGGGCTATAGGGCGTAAATAATGCAAATCAAGAGCCCACAATTTAAAGATAACGCCCGCATCGCCCTGGCTGATGCCAATCTACAACAGGCACTGGATAATCTTAAGTCTGGCTTTCCCGGCAAGCGTGCCGCCGCCATTGGACGGCTGCCAGAATTTGACCAGCTGCGCGATCAGGCGAAGAATATCAAAAATCACGCCATCGAAAATCTGGATTTCTATCTGGAAACCTTTGCCAGCAAAGTACAGGACAATGGTGGTCATGTACATTGGGCGGGTTCCAGTACAGAAGCCTGCCAAACCATATTGGACATCTGCCGCTCCGTAGGCGCTCGCACTGTGACCAAGGGCAAGTCTATGGTCACTGAAGAAATCGGCCTTAACGAATTTCTGCAACAGCATAGTGTGACCCCCATTGAGACAGATTTGGGGGAATATATACTGCAACTGCGTGATGACCATCCCAGCCACATTATTGCCCCGGCCATTCATTTAAATTTGCCCGACGTCAGTGAAGTATTTGCCGAGAAACATGGCACCGAGCGCAAACATGATCCGCAAGAACTGATGCAGGAAGCTCGCGATGTGCTACGCCAACACTTTGTTGCAGCCGACGTCGGTATTACCGGGGCCAACTTCTATATCCCCGAAACCGGTAGCACCATTATTGTCACCAATGAAGGCAATGGTGACCTGACCCAAACCCTACCCAAAGTACATATTGTGGTGACCAGTATCGAAAAGTGTGTGCCAACACTCGATGATCTAAGCCTGTTTATGCGCTTGCTGGCACGCTCGGCCACGGGTCAGGAATGCACCGTTTATAACACCCTTTCCACAGGCCCCCGCCAGACTGGTGATCAGGATGGTCCGGAGCAATTTCATGTGGTGCTGGTGGATAATGGCCGCTCTGATATGGTCGGTGACGACCTGCAGGATATGCTGCGCTGTATTCGCTGCTCGGCCTGTATGAACCACTGCCCCGTGTATAGCCAGATTGGTGGCCATGCCTATGGCTGGGTGTACCCCGGCCCCATGGGTTCGGTGCTAACACCAAAAATGATTGGCATCCATAATGCCGGCCACCTGCCTAATGCCTCCACCTTTTGTGGCAAATGCGAATCCGTATGCCCCGTGCATATCCCCCTGCCCAAACTGATGCGCAGTTGGCGGGAAACCCAACACCGACAACAGACCAGCCCCGCCACGGCACGGCTGGCGATCAGCGGCTGGGCCTGGCTGGCTCGCCACCCCCGACTCTACCAACTGGGCAGTAATATAGCCATTAAGGCCATGCGCTTAATCGGCGGCAAACGAGGCCGTCTGCATAACTTGCCAGTGGGCCGCGGCTGGACCCTGTGGCGTGACCTGCCAGCCCCTGAAGGTAACAGTTTTCAACAGCAATGGGCGCAACAAAAACACCGCCTAAGCGATACCGGAGGCAACCCATGAGCCAAGCCAAACACCTGATACTCAGCCGTATTCGCAAAGGTTTGGGCCGTGGTGCCTTGCCTATGGAACAGCAGCAACGCCTGCATGCGCGTATGGCACAACCGCAACGTAATCTGGTGCCCCAGCGCGCTCAGGCTCAGGGACAGGCAGCCATTGATATGTTTGTGGCCATGGCCACCGAAGCCGCAGCGGAAATAATCAATATCAGCCAGCTTGCACAAATACCGGCTTATATTGGCAACCTTATAGACGATGACAGCCGCCCACTGCTATTGCCTCAGGAGCCTGAATTAACCAGCCTCGACTGGGCCACCGCCAATATTACTACCGCCACTCGGGTGGCACAAAAAGGTGATTTGATCAGCCTTACCACCTGTATCGCCGGCGTCGCCGAAACAGGCACTCTGGTGTTAAAATCCGGCCCTACATCCCCCACCACACTTAATCTGCTACCCGATATTCACTGTGTCGTGTTGCGTAAAGAGCAGATAATTGGTGGCTATGAAGATGCCTGGGATCTGGTACGGCAGGCCAAACTGCCCCGCACAGTGAACTTTATCACCGGCCCCTCGCGCAGCGCCGATATCGAACAAAAACTGCTAATGGGTGCCCATGGCCCCAAGCGTCTGGTGATCTTTTTATTGTAAACATCAGGGCAAAGCTACTGCCCATCTCACCCGTAAATAGCGCTTAATACTGCAGCCAGCACAATCTGATCAAGGCCAGACAGCGCCTTGACGTCTGGCGTATTTCCTAGCACCACTATTGCCAATATCATAGTAACGTTTTTACTGTACGGCTGTTCTGGTCAAACAAAATGGGGGAAGCCTGCTATGCTTACAGTCATGATAAAAGATAAATGTACGATGAGGCAGGAGAATCAAGATGTATCAAGCAATAAATTTTGAGCAAAAGCTAGCTCGGTTCTCTGATCACTGGGCTCCACGTGTAGTAGCAGAAATGAATGATTACCAGTTTAAGCTTGTGAAGATACAGGGCGAGTTTATATGGCATGATCACAAAGAGACAGACGAAACATTTATCGTTATTGATGGCGAAATGTCAATTGAATTTCGTGATGGTGCGGTAACACTTAAAGACGGAGAAATGTTTGTCATTCCAAAAGGGGTTGAGCATAAACCAGTAGCAAAACACGAATGCAAAATATTGCTTATAGAGCCAAAAGGTACTTCAAATACGGGTGACGAAGGTGGAGAAATGACAGCAAAGAATGACGTATGGATATAGAAAACTGCTATTAACAGCATTCGCCCCCCAGCGAGCACCGAAGATGCATGGATTAGTGCCAAAATCTAAAGGCTATATATGCTTTATATCACTCAGCTGATTTATATACATAAAGGACAGGAAGAGGCTTTTAATGAATTTGAAGCCCATGCCATTCCCATTATAGCCAACTACCATGGGGAATTGATTTTCCGACTTAGGCCAGAAGCCAGCGCTTTTATCGAAACTGGCTCAATGGATAAGCCCTACGAAATACATCTGGTTAGCTTTCCAACAGAAGCTGATTTTGGCGATTTTATGGCTGACCAAGAGAGAAAGAAATTTCTCCATCTAAAAGAGCAATCAATTAAGGTTTTATTCTTGGTAAAAGGTGAAAAATTGTAGGCAAACCTCTGAACGTGGTGCCTTGTGTCCTAAGGTGGTAGATCAATGTTCGAATTAACCTTTACTTTAGTCTTGTTTCTATTTCCATTGGCATACAGCCCTGGCCCCGGGAACATGTTTTTCGCCGCAAATAGTGCCAGATTTGGCTTCAGGAAAACTATTCCTGCAAATCTCGGTTACCATATGGCGACTTGGGTGGTGACTTTTGTGATTGGCTATGGTTTTTCTGGAACCGCTGAAAATTATCCAAATATATTTAGATATATTGGTTACGCGGGTAGTCTATATGTTTTTTATCTGGCTTGGCTTTTCCTAAGCGCAGGTAAGACAAACGAGGCAGTATGCCCTAAAGACATCACTTTTTGGGATGGCGTTATATTACTAACACTAAATCCTAAAGCCTATGTCATAATTTCTGCCATGTTTTCGCAATTTTTATTGTTAGACAGCAGCATAATGCTCATTATCTGGATTACAACAGTATTCACATTAAATAATTTATTGGCATTTTGTATATGGGGTTATATTGGTGACAAATTGCTGTACCAGTTTAGAAGCGAAAAGAATGCCAAAGTGTTGAACACCCTGTTTGGAATTATTTTATTGGGTGTAGCTTTGTGGATGTTCCTAAAACTACTTTAAAATAAATCCTAAGCCGGACCTATAGATCAATAGTATGCAAGTAGAACCCATTGAATTAACTGATCAAGCCATTGCTCTGTTGCTGGACGAGGGACTCCCCGTTAAGGATCTGCTTGACCCAAATCTGGTGCAGCTATTTGGTGGAAGCATAAATGGGCAGCTTATTGGCATTGTGGGCATAGAAAATTATGGCAATGTCGGTTTATTGCGTTCCTTGGCAGTCAAACAGACTTTTCGCTCCGGCGGGTATGGACGCAAATTGGTCACCCAAGCAGAAGTATGGGCGTACGCAAGAGGAATTCAATCGTTATACCTTCTCACCACAACGGCAGTCAATTACTTTGCCCAGCTAGGTTATAAGATTGTGCCCCGTAATCAGGCTCCTGACTCTGTAGCTAATACGGCACAATTCACTAATTTATGCCCATCGTCAGCGATATTTATGTGCAAAAGACCAGGTGCCAAGCAGAAAGCCAGTAACACCTAATTTACTCAAATAACCCCAACTGCTGATCAGTTAGGTGTGCAAAGCTGTCCCCCAACAGGTTAAGAATACCATCCACCACGGGCATTAACTGGCGCTCGATATAATGCTCATAGTCCAAAGGCAAAGGGGGCATATCAACGGATTGGGGGCCGCTTTTGGTGATAATATATTCTATCCAGCCACCATGTTGATAGCGTGACTCCAGCCCTTGCTCAGCCAGCCATTGTTCGGTTTTATTGGCAGCCTGTACATGGGGTGGGATATTTTTTTGGTATTCAGCCAGAGGGCGGCGGATGCGCTTGCGATAGACCAGCTTATCATCCATTGAGCCGGCATAAATATCTGCCACTAGGCCGGTTATCAGTTCTTGATAAGCCTGCTCGGCAAAGACCTTGTCATACAGACTTTGCTGCAGCTCACGGGCCATCAGGGTCCAGTCTGTACGCACATTTTCCAGCCCTTTAAACAACGTTTTTAAAGAACCATCAGCCTGCACTACCTGCCCGGCATAACGCTTTTTGCTGCCCACTTCCAGTCCCCGAATGGTGGGCATCACAAAGCGTTTAAACAGGGTTTCAAATTCGATTTCCAGATAGCTGGTAAGGTTATATTCGGTTTGTAAATGCTCGCGCCACCAGCTATTTAACACGGCCGCCAGAGTCTGCCCTGTGTGGTGTGCTTTTGTCACCGATATCTTTTCATCACCCAGCCACACAAAGACCGAATCCGTATCGCCATAGATAACCTGATAACCCTGAGCTTCTATTAAGGTCTTGGTTTGCTTAAGAATGGCATGACCGCGCTGGGTGATGGAGGATGCCAAACGTTGGTCGTAAAAACGGCATCTATTGGAGCCCAAGACCCCATAACAGGCATTCATCACAATCTTAATAGATGTTGACAGGGGGGTATTCTGTGCGGCCTTGGCCTGATCCCGGGCTTGCCACAGGGTAGCGATAATAGTGGGCAAGATGGCATCCTGACGGCTAAAGCTGGCGCCCTTAAAGCCTGCCACGGCATCTTGCTGCTCGGCGCCGGTAATCAGCCCCAGTGGATCAATCAAAAAACTGCGAATAATACTTGGGTACAGGCTCTTAAAATCCAGTATCAGCACATTGCTATACAGGCCCGGCACCGAGTCCATCACAAACCCACCAGGACTGTCCCCTGCCATGCCTGAAGCAAAGGCAGGTGCCACCCAGCCGGCCCGATGCAGACGCGGTAAATACAAGTGATCAAAAGCCTGAGCCGAGCCACCAATACGATCCATTGGCAAGCCCGTTAATTGGCTCCGGGCAATGACAAAATTAAGTAGATCTGCCTTGGCAAAAATATCCCATACCAGACGACAGTCTTGCAGATTATAAGACACCAGATGGTGTGGCTCTTGGGCATATAAACGCTGTATTTCTGCCCCCCGTTCATGGGGTTTGATAATATCCTTACCTCGCCCCAGCAGCTTTTGGGCGACATGTTCCAAGGCAAAGGATTCAAATTGCCAGGTTGCAGCACGCATCACTTCAATGCCATCCAGCGCCACGCGCCCGGGTATATACAAACGTGCCGGGCGCCCGCCATTGCCGGCGCGCCAGCGTATTTCTTCGCCCCCACGACCCAAACGCAAACGCACTCCCAGATCTCTGGCACGCTGGCACAAAATGCGGAAATCAAACTGCACCAGACTCCAACCCATAAACACATCCGGGTCGTAATCCTCCAACCAATGCACCAGCTGGCGCAGCATCTGCCGCTCATTGGGCATCACCTCGGTATACTCCGGCAAGTCCGCGGGCAAGTCTTCCGCTGGCCAATGCAACCAGACCTTGCGCACTTCACTTTGCTTGTGTCTGGCAAAGAGGGCGATACTATGGATGGTTTGGCCGTCCATAGTGGTTTCTATATCCAGCGATATACAACGCAAATCAGGTATAAAATCACTGGGTTTGATGCGCGCATTGCTGACCAGACCAAAACCACCCTTTGCCTGATCTTCAGGGGGGCTATCCAATTGCATGGCACCGGTAATAAAGCGCTCCATCAAAAAGCGCTCCTGAGGGCGAATATCAGCCTCCATCAGCTCCACACCCTGAGCCTGTAGATGCGGGCGCAACTGACGCCAGACCGTGTCACTTGAGACATATAAAGCTAGGGCTGGATGGCCCGAGAAACACCTTAGCTGCACATTTTTAAGCTGCCACTGCTGCTCGGCATAGGGAGCCTGCTGCAGGGCCGCAAGAACCAACTGTTGCTGCTGGCTGTCGATAAAGCAAACCTGTTGTTGCTGATTTTGTTGCACGCACACGGCACCCTGCTCAGTGGCCAGCCAATACTCCAGTTGCAAGCCCTCGGGCAGGTCATGGTAGTGGCGGGTCAGCACAAAGCCGTGCATGGCTAACTATGATTGGCAGGAAAGGGCTGAATCACTTCCAGAGTGGGAAAGTGCTGCAGCAAAGTGGCAGTGTTGGCAGCCTGAAACAGCAGTTTTAAATTAGGGCCAGCATCCATGGTCAGGTAGACTTCTACACCCTGTTGCCGTAACCCCCAGACTTGGTGCATGGCGGCCACGGATTCGGGCTGCCAATATACCAGTGGCGGCCAGGCCGCCTGCATGGTGGCATGCATACTCATGGCATTTTGTTCTGCTGTTTGCCCCAAACCAGTAAAATCATGGTCCATAATGGCCTGCTCAATGATCGCCATATCGCCCTTGGCTTGTGCTGGCCACTGTTTAAACAGTCCGGATGTTTGCACTGTGCGCCCCATGCCCTCTCTGGAGGATACCGCCTTAACGGCACTGCTAACAGTCAAAATACCCACTCTTAACTGGGGCCAACGGGCAGGCAAAGCATAAGCCACACTATCATGCCCATTATCTGCTTCACCGGCTTGCCATTTAACAAAGCCATGCCATAAGGAACGGCTGGCACTGCCACTACCTAAACGGGCCAAGGCGGAAAGTGATGTATAATCCAAGTGCCAGTCACACAAATCATTACAGGCCAAAGCCAGAGCAGCATAGCCACTGGCAGACGATGCCAGCCCCGCTGCTGTAGGAATGGTATTGCGCGTATCAATGCGCAAACTAATTGACGCTGGCAGAAACAAAGCAAGCCAGGCTTTGACCTGCCTGACAAAGCCTGTGTCAGCACCTTGTCTGGCACCATTTAAATAGACTTCATGCTCAGGCTTATCAATCACTTGTAATTGGGTATGGGTGCCATGATCAGCCAGAGAAATCGATATGGAACCCGTCAGGGGCAAATTAAAATCAGGCTCACGCTTGCCCCAATATTTACTTAAAGCAATATTCGCCGGCGCATAGGCCTTGGCCTGCTCTCGCACAGGCTGCAAACAACGACCTGCCAAAAGTTCTTTTTGCACCCATTGTGCCGGGGTTATGCCTGTCATAATGTCTCTATTTAATACCAGACCACATCTACTGCCATTGCAGCCCCTGAGGACTAATCTGCATGGCAAATTGCCTATGGGGCCAGCCTACCACTTCCGGCACCCCTAAACCAAGTATACAATCACCCAGCCCAGAACCGGATATTTTTACCGCCACTGGCTGTTTGGGCTCTGATGGTAATTGCCGCCAGGCAGCGTCTATGGCCTTTTGGGTGCCCTTATCACATACGCCAAGGGCCTCCATTTGCTGCTGATAAGCATTGATAGCAGCAGCCAGACCCAACCAATCGGCCCGAACTATAGCCGCCTCTGCCACAGCCACCTGCTCACCCATAGCCTGATATATTTGTGCATAGATTTGTGGTTTAGCCTGAGCCCATTTTGCCACCAAAGCAATGACCTCAGGAGTTGGGGTCTTATAACCAGTATAAATAAGACGCAAGGCCGGTAAATCCTTGCCAGGGTCTGTTAGCAAAGTTTGAGCCTGTCTGGACTGGGCATCGTAGCTAACCAGACCACCATAACAACTGGCAGCAGCATCTGCACCAGAGCCGCGGCCCTGAACCCGGCGAATGAGTGACACTGCATCATCCAGTATCACTGCATAGCTATGATCCATCTGCAGCCAGCGGCGCAAACTGGCCACCAGTGCAACGCTTAAGGCCGCCGAAGAACCAAGCCCCATGGTGGCATCAATCTTTGAGTCAATGTTTATCTGCACACCACAAGGTAATTGACCAAGTGCCGCAAAATGCTGTACAGCGGCAAAAACAAAGCGCAGCGGGTGTCCATCGACAGGGTTATGGGGCAAATCAGCCAAGCTTGCGCGCCACTCACCCAAAGCAGACTGTATATGCAGCTCATTGCTGACAAGGGGTGTAAGAGTGACCCAAAGTCTGGCTTGCAGAGCCGCAACCAAAGCAGGATAACCATGTAACACGGCATGTTCACCCATAATCATGGCGCTACCGGGAGCCGAACAAATGATGGAGCTAGTGACCATAAACCAGCCCCTGTTGCGCACACTCAAAGGTCCAGTACTTATAGCCCACCGGTTCGCATAAAGCCTGTAATTGCTCAGCCTGCACACCCGCTACCAGCACTAAACCACCAGCCTCTCCGCGTATACTGCCAGCACCACAAATCTTACCGGCGCCCCCTGCCTGCTCTACCTGATAAATAAAATCGGCCACTTTTTGGGGTACCACCTGCAATGCCTGCAACCAACTATGGTTGGTTTTAATCAGCTCTAACAAGGTGCTATTATCAGCTTCTAACAAGGCCCTTTCCATAGCTTGCGCTAAGTCTCCAAACTGTTGCCAAAATGCCTTCGAGTGCTGCTGTTGCCGCACCTGATCTACACATTCACCGGTACTGCTTTGGGGCTTACCGGAAGCCACTAAAAACCATTGCCGGGGGATATCTACTTGCAGTTTATGGTACTGCTCAGACTGCCAGAATTGCACGCCACCAGTAAGGCAAATATGTGGATCAAGGCCACTGCAGCGCCCATGTTGCCAATGCTCTGCTACCAGCACCTGCTGATAAAGACTCTGTGTATCAAATGGGCAATCGTTAGCCGCCAACAGAGCGGCCATCAAAACCGCCACCATGGAAGCAGAAGAGCCCATACCACCGCCCAAAAGCAATTCGGTTTGCAAGGTAATTTCAAGATGCTGATGAATTTTCAAGCCATTGGCTGTGATGCCATAACCCAGAGCAGCCAACAGCAACTCTTCGGGGCTAGAAAACAGGCTGGACAAATCCACCTGCCCGGCGAGAAAGGCCTTATGTTGCGTGGCCACACGCTGCGCCAGTTGTTGTACTTGCACTACGGGTAAACAACGCTGTAACGCCAACTGAGGCATCTTCAGGGTTAACAGAGCAGCCGTGTCAGTTGCTATCGGCTGATAAGACAAGGTTGCCGTAGAACAGTGGTTAACAGCAACAGCCAAAGCGGGTTGCCCATGCACAACCGCATGTTCACCGGTAATAATAACCTTACCGGGTGCCGTGGCCCAGGTCTTACTCCGGGCGTTAACGGGCGGGGTCATCGCGCCTCGTATTGGCGTTTATGTTGGCTAATACCTGCCAGACGGAAGCGGCCTGTGGTTTGTTCGGGGAACTGGTGGCTAGCGCCATCCTGAGGCACCTGAAAGTCATACATTTTCACATATTCGGCATAGGTAATGGGCTGACGTGCTGCCAACATCTGCTGATGCAATGGCGTATGCAACATAGCCTCATAGCCAGCTACCAGCTTACCGGTAAAGAACTCACCCACACTGCCAGAACCATAACTAAAAAAGCCGACGCGCTTACCAACCATATCGGCCACATGATCAAGCAGAGAAATAAAGCCAATATACAAGGCCGCAGTATAACTGTTGCCGGTAATACGATTGTAAATCAGGCTGGCATCAATTTGTTGTGCCAAATCATCATGGGTCAGATGATGCTTATGACCATTAGCCAAATGGTTATGGGCTTTTTGCGCCATACGACTAAAAGGCAGGTGATAACAGAAATAATCGAAGTCTTTGAATAACAAGCTTGATTGTCGCTGAAAATCCTGCCAAGCCGCCCGCACACTGCGTAAATACACCTTGGTGGAATACTTGCCGTCTACCAATGCTGTAGAACGGTAGTTTGGGCGCCAGAAATCCATCACATCTTCTGTATGCACGCCGGTTTCAGCATCCAGTTCGATAATGCGCGGCTGCGCTGCGATCAACATGGCTGCCGCACCGCAACCCTGCGTCGCCTCTCCCGGAGACTGGCGCTCATAACGGGCAATATCGGCAGCAATAACCAGTACTTTTTCCTCTGGCTTGCGGGCCACTAAAGCAGTTGCCATTTGCAAAGCTGCGGTGGCACTATAACAGGCATGCTTAAGCTCCACTACCCGACAACGGGATGACAAGTTCAAGAGCCGGTGCAAATAAACACCCGCTGCCTTCGACTGGTCAATACCTGTTTCGGTGGCAAATAGCACACTGGTAATAGCATTAATATCCTCACCCCGTGCTGTCATACCTTCCAGTAATGGCAGACAGGCGTTGGCGGCCATAGTTACTACATCTTCATCAGCACCGGGAATACTCATGCGTTCCTGGCCTATACCTACCGTATACTTGGCTGCGTCAGAGCCATTATTATCTGCTAATTCCTGCAGATCCAGGCAAAAGTTCGACGTGTAAAAACTGATGTCATCAATACCGACAGACATATAAGATCTCAATTATTTCCGCTTCCCGCGTTATTTCAGTGTTCGATAGTGGCTGGCGCTTGTCGCCACGCCGTTAATTGGGCTGGCAATGAGGCATCAGCAACGCATTGTTAAGACGCAAGTCTGCAACATTCTGCACAGATAATAAGAACATGGCGGTGACAAATTCTTTTTTCAAGGACTCAATGACAGCAACGACTGCCTCAGTCGACTCCATGGCCGGCGCTAACAAGGGTTTTGCTATGCCACCTAAACAGCCGCCTATTATAACACTCTTTATTAAGTCTAGCCCATCCCGCAAGCCGCCACTGGCAATAAAGTTGGCCTGCTGCATATAAGGCCTGGCCTGCTGCATAGCAACAGGGGTTGGGATGCCCCAATCCTGCAGGGTAAAGCCGAGTTGGCCATCATCTTTTCGACGGTGTTGTTCGATGCGAGCCCAGGACGTACCACCCCGGCCAGCTACATCAAACCATTGGATGCCCTGGCTTATACCCAGTTCAATATCCCTAACACTCAAGCCAGCTCCTACCTCTTTCAACACCACAGGCACAGGCAAAGCAGCCTGCAATTGACCAATCCGTGCTGCCAAACCAGCAAAGTTGGTATCCCCTTCTGGCTGCACCGCTTCCTGCAAGGGATTAAGATGTAAAAATAGCGCATCTGCCTGCACCCGCAGCAACATATCTTGCACCTGCTCTGAGGTCACGCCATTGTTCAGTTGAATCGCGCCAAGATTACCCAAGAGTAAAATATCCGGCGCCACGTCACGCACTTGAAAACTGGCTTCAGCCTCTGGCTGTTGTAACATCACTCGCTGAGATCCCAACCCCATGGCAACCCCGGTGATCTGAGCAGCAGTTGCAAGGTTGCGATTGACCTTACGCACCAAATTATCATCGCCGCCAGTCATGGAAGAAATCAGCAATGGAAAACTCAAGGTCTTACCCATCACCGTGACACTTGGATCAACATCCTGCAAATCAATTTCTGGCAAGGCCCGATGCTGCAACTGAATAGCATCAAAAAAGCCTCCTTGGCGGTCAACCATTGGATCCCGGTTAATGACCTCAATATGTTCACGCTTGCGCTTGGAGATGGTTTCGCTCATTAGGCTTTACGCTCCAGTTTCAGGTGAGCTTCCATTAACTCGCCGGGGTTGGTTTGGGCAGCCAATAGCGACAACTCACCACATAGCACAGTAGCAGCACAGATCTGCGCCAAACGACGGGCATTTTCACCGGCTTCACGTTCTTCTGCACAACCCAAACGGGCAAGATTGGCGCTAACAAAATCCAACCCTTTACCATTGCCCACAGTACCCACAATCAAATTGGGCAGAGTACAGGAGAAATACAAATCGTCACCCCGCACCTCGGCATGGGTCACACCCTGAGAGCCCTCAATGATATTGGCTGCATCCTGACCGGTGGCTAAATAGAACCCCAGTAACATATTGGCATAGTGGGCATTGGCGCTACGCACACCGCCAGCCATCAAAGTGCCCAGCAGGTTCTTTTTGATATTCAGATCCACGACTTTTTCTGGCGTGGTCAGTAAACGTCTGGCACATAACTCACGGGCAATGATGATCTCCGCCACCACATACTTGCCCCGCCCCAAGATACCATTAACAGCGGTGGCCTTTTTATCACTACAGTAGTTGCCGGAAATAGAACAGTAGCGTAATTGCGGGTGTGCCGCCAATAACCAGTTCATAATATTGTCAGCCGCCTGAGTGACCATATTATGACCAGACGCATCTGCCGTAGAGAACTCCAACCGCAAATACAACAAGTTACCCACGATCTGGGCATGCATATCGAGCAATTTAGCAAATCGACTATGCTGGCTAACAACTGCCTGCATTTGCACTTTACTATTTTGCAGTGCCTGCCAAGCTGCTAAAGCATCAGCGGCAGCATCAGCTTCCAGTAGTATGGAACGGCTCATGCGCTCGTCTACCAGAGTAGTTTTGATGCCATCACACAGCATCGACACCCTGGCGCCACGGCCCACAGAATGCCATAAAGGCGTTTCGTAGGTCGCCAAAGGCACAGCCACCTTATCGTTCCAACCCTGAGCCTGGATATTAAGTGGTCCAACAAAGCGCATGGGTACAGGAGCTTGGGTGACTTTAGGGCTGCTGGTGACCATTCAGTATACCTGTGTAGATAGGGTGGAAGTTCTATCGGCTGGAAAAAGGATGCCAATTTTACCGACCCCTATAAGCTTATGCAATGAATGCCTTATGAGCAGTCACAAAAAACCCCGCTTAGATTGATCTAAACGGGGTTTTTCTGCTGCTTACCAATACTGCATGCCGCATTGGTCAGGCAGAGCCGCCTTATAGCTTGTCCGCGTTGTCAGTCAGGTAAGAAGCTACGCCGGATGGCGTATCCTGCATACCGGAATCACCCTTCTGCCAACCAGCTGGACAGACTTCGCCATGCTCCTCATGGAATTGCAAAGCATCAACTAGGCGTAATAGTTCGTCCATATTGCGACCCAGTGGCAGATCATTAACAATTTGTGAACGTACCTGACCATCACGGTCAATCAGGAAAGCACCGCGATAAGCCTTGCTGCCATCCGCCAATTCAACATCATAGGCACGGCAGATATCGTGCGACATATCGGCAGCCAGAGTATACTTAACTGGGCCAATACCACCATCGTTTATGGCTGTATTACGCCAGGCATTGTGGGTAAAGTGTGAATCAATTGACACGCCAATGACTTCCACATTACGAGCTTTGAAGTCGTCCATACGATGGTCTAATGCGATCAACTCTGAGGGACAGACAAAGGTGAAGTCCAATGGGTAAAAGAACACCAGACCATACTTACCTTTAATGGCTTCAGACAAGTTGAAATCATCAACAATGGTGCCATCTCCCAAGACAGCTGGTACAGTAAAATCCGGGGCTTGCTTACCTACTAATACGCTCATGTTATTACTCCTTAATAGTCAAAATGCAAGAGGTTAAGGCCTCTCTTTCTAATTTGTTTCTTCTGCTGCAGGGACCGCAGCGGCAACCATCTCTGCTAACTCACCAGTTTGTGACATTTCCACAATAATGTCACAGCCACCGACCAGCTCGCCATTAATCCACAACTGTGGAAAAGTAGGCCAGTTGGCATATTTGGGCAACTCGGCACGAATATCCGGATGCTCAAGTATATTAACGAAAGCAAAGCGTTCGCCGCAAGCCATTAATGCCTGTACCGCCTGTGAGGAAAAACCACACTGTGGAAACTTAGGCGTGCCCTTCATATATAACAAAATATTGTTGTTGGTGATCTGATCTTTGATGACGTCAATAGTATCCATTAGCTTATCCTATTCAAGCGGTGCCTGGCCCTAATTTCGAGCAAGGCTGATAGTAATTCCCCTACAGAGCAAAAGCACTACAAAATAACATTACAAGTCGGTTATGTTCCCACTCTTTGCTTTATGCCATTTTATAATGCTTCTGCTTTAAATAGCATCGCTTTGCCATTTTTCAAGGTGGGCTGGTAAATCCAATAAGGACTATTATAGCCAAGACCAACCAATTTAGTCAGTTATTATTTTAGCAAAAGACCCGGATTTACATCTTTTGATTATCTTGCACCAGTGTCTGGAAACACATAGAATGCTCGTTTTACTCAAGCAAAAATTATGACCGCCACACAACCACGTCACTTTCTGACCCTGCTGGATCTCAGCCCAGCCGAACTGAACTGGGTTATTCAGCGCGCCATCGAACTAAAAGCAATACGTAACGCGGGCCAAATCTACGAGCCCTTTCGTAATCGCGTACTGGGTATGATATTTAGCAAGTCATCGACCCGCACCCGTGTATCTTTTGAAGCTGGCATGGCGCAACTGGGTGGTCACGCGATCTTCTTATCACCTCGAGATACCCAACTGGGGCGTGGCGAACCCATTGATGACAGTGCCAAGGTTATTTCCAGCATGGTCGATATCGTTATGATTCGTACCGATAAACACACTAGCGTGGAAGATTTTGCCGCTAGCTCAAGTGTGCCGGTTATTAATGCCCTCACCGACGACTACCATCCTTGTCAGTTATTGGCTGATATACAAACCTTTGTCGAGCACCGCGGCAGTATTCAGGGTAAAACGGTAGCCTGGGTTGGAGATGGTAATAATATGTGTCATTCCTTTATCAATGCCGCTCGACAATTTGATTTTCAACTGCGTATTGCCTGCCCGCAAGGCTTTGACCCCATACCTGAACTGGTAGCAGCCAATAGCGATCGAGTCAGCATCACTCGCCAGCCTCAAGTAGCGGTAAGTGGCGCTCATCTGGTGGTTACCGACACCTGGGCCTCCATGGGTCAGGAAGCAGAAAAGCAAGTGCGAGAAAAGGCGTTTACTGGTTATCAAGTAAATGAAGCCATGCTTGATCTGGCCGCTGATGAGGTGGTATTTATGCACTGCTTGCCAGCTTACCGGGGCATGGAAATTAGCGAAAACCTGTTTGCAGATCCTCGCTCAGTGGTATTTGATGAAGCTGAAAATCGCTTACACGCACAAAAAGCGCTAATGGAATTTCTATTGCTACAGCCTGAAGTGGCGACCTAACTCAAGCACTGGCTAACGATGCCTCCCCTGTATGAGCCAAATTCAACCAGACTTGTAAAATAATCAAACCAACTTGAATGTTTTTTGTGTATAATAGCGCTTCAGAAAATCAACCTACAACTTATACACATGATCGATCTGCGCCATCTGCGTACTATTACCGCCTTGCGTGACACTGGCAGTCTGGTTGAGGCCTCGGAAAAAGTGTTTCTTACCCAGTCTGCCCTGTCTCACCAAATAAAAGATTTGGAAGCCAAACTGGGCACCCCTATCTTTATCCGCAAGACCAAACCGGTGGAATTTACCACCGCCGGCAAACGTCTGATTTTGCTGGCTGATGAAGTGCTGCCACAAATTCGCAATACAGAACGGGAAATTGAACGCCTAGCACAAGGTGGCTCGGGGCGTCTGAATATTGCCATAGAGTGCCATAGTTGTTTTCAATGGTTGATGCCTACCCTCGATAACTACCGCAGTGCCTGGCCGGATATCGAACTGGATATCGCCAGCGGCTTCAGCTTTGCCCCCTTACCAGCGCTGCGCCGCGGTGAACTGGACCTGGTGATTACGGCTAACCCAAAATCCCTGTCAGGCATTAGCTATGTACCCCTGTTCACTTATGAATCGGTACTGGCTTTAAGCAATCATCACCCACTGGTTGAGCAGGATTTTATCCAGCCTAGTGATCTGGCCCATGAAACCCTTATTTGTTATCCAGTAGAACGGGAAATGCTGGATGTGTTCACCCACTTTTTGGAACCTGCCGAAGTGGAGCCAAAGAGTATCCGCCACGCTGAACTAACCATGATGATGATGCAGTTGGTAGCCAGTGGACGGGGTGTTTGCGCCCTGCCTAACTGGGCACTAAATGAATACTCCAGCCGCGGTTATGTCAGTGCCCGGTCTTTAGGGGCAGATGGTGTCTGGTGTACCCTGTATGCCGCAGTGCGTACAGATCAGTTGCCCATGGACTATATGCAAGCATTTTTGCAAGCAGCCAAAGCAACCTCGGCCCGAGCCTTGGTGGGCATTCGCCCGGCGGCGGCTGATATTGAACCGGCATAGAATGGGTGAGAGGCCTTAAAATAGTCAATATAAGGCAAATTTAGCCACTCCCCATAGCCAAGACTAAGCGACCATGTTATAAACCGCCTTTGCTTTTTATTTTTCAACTTTTACAAAATGCACGGACACCATGAATAACTGGACCCCTGCCAGCTGGCGCAACTTCCCTATTCAACAACAACCCAATTACACTGATGCTGATGCCCTGAGTAGAGTAGAGCAACAGCTTGGCAACCTACCACCACTGGTATTTGCCGGTGAAGCCCGAGCTTTAAAGCGGCAACTGGCCGATGTTACTCATGGCAAAGCCTTTTTATTGCAGGGCGGCGACTGTGCAGAAAGTTTTGCAGAATTTAACGCCACCAATATCCGTGATACTTTTAAAGTAATGCTACAAATGGCGGTAGTGCTTACTTTTGCTGGCAGCTGCCCGGTTATTAAGGTTGGTCGCATGGCGGGCCAGTTTGCCAAGCCACGTTCAGCCGATACTGAAACTATCGACAATATCACCTTGCCCAGCTACCGAGGTGATATTATTAATGATCTGGATTTTACCAGCCAGGCCCGCGTGCCCAACCCGGAAAAACTGGTGCAGGCATACAACCAGTCAGCCGCCACTTTAAACCTGTTACGTGCCTTCGCCCAAGGCGGCTTTGCTGATCTCAACAAGGTACACCAGTGGAATCTGGATTTTGTTGGCAACAGCCCTTTAGGTGAGCGTTACGAACATCTGGCCACCCAGATCGATCAGTCGCTAAACTTTATGGCAGCTTGTGGAGTAAATTCCAATACTGCTCCGCAACTGCACGAAACCAGTCTTTATACTTCCCATGAAGCACTATTACTCAACTTTGAGCAGGCCTTAACTCGGCAAGATAGCCTGTCTGGAGACTGGTATGACTGTTCTGCTCATATGCTATGGATTGGCGATCGTACGCGTCAGGTGGACGGTGCTCATGTAGAGTTCCTGCGGGGCGTCAAAAATCCACTGGGCTTTAAAGCCGGGCCAAGCATGCAAGTCGATGATTTGTTGCGCCTGCTGGATATACTCAATCCACACAATGAACCAGGCCGCATCAACATTATTGCCCGTATGGGTGCCGATAAGATCACGGAGCACCTGCCTGCTCTGGTCAGGGCCGTAAAAGCCGAAGGCCGCGAAGTCTTGTGGAGTTCAGACCCTATGCATGGCAATACGGTGAAGTCATCTACAGGCTATAAAACCCGCATGGTTAATGATGTACTGCGTGAAGTGAAAGGCTTTTTTGACGTGCATGCAACTGAAGGCACTTATGCTGGTGGTGTGCACTTTGAAATGACCGGCCAAAACGTCACTGAATGCATGGGTGGCGCCCATGATATTTCTGCCGAAGACCTACACAACCGTTACCACACAGCGTGCGATCCACGCCTGAATGCCGATCAGGCTTTGGAATTGGCATTTTTAATTGCCGATACCCTTAAGCAGGCGCGTATCAACCGCTAATTCAGCCCTAAGCCCGGATATTGGCAAACATCCGGGCTAATCCACCTCAATACTGATCGGCCCGTCGGGCACACAGCAACACGCCAGTACCTCATTGGCCTGCAAGGGCACTAAACTATCCTGCACCGCAATTACGTTGCCCCGCTTTAGCTTGATCTTACAGGATCCACAATATCCACCACGGCAACTATAGGTGACAGGCACCTGATGCTGTTCCATGCTATCCAGCAAAGAAAATTCATCATCATAGTCGAACACAGTATGCTCGTTGACTATTACCTTGGCATTACCCATACACACCCAATACCCAAGCATGAAAAAAGGGCCAGACAAAGTTGTTAACCATAACAACCTCCATTGGCCCCATTGATGCAGATAGCTATTTATAGATCGAAATCGTCGAAATCGGCATCGTCCATATCGCTATCAATTGCACCAACCAGATAGGAACTTATTTCGGCTTCCTGCGGTGCCACCTGTACATTATCACTCACCAACCAAGCATTCATCCAGGGCAATGGGTTAGTATTACGACCAGCAAACAGCTCTTCAAAGCCAATCGCCTTGACCCGTACATTGGTAATATATTCTACATACTCTTTCAAGATCTCGGCATTTAAACCAATCATGGAGCCATCTTTAAACAAATAACTGGCCCATTCTTTTTCCTGTTCAGCGGCTTCCATAAATATTTGTATTACATCTTCCTTACAAGCCTCAGCAATAGCCACCATTTCCGGATCGTCCTGACCCTGAGCCATCAAGTTCATCATATGCTGAGTGCCCGCTAAATGCAGCGCCTCATCACGGGCAATCAACTTGATTACCTTGGCGTTGCCTTCCATAATGGCACGTTCGGCAAAGGCAAAACTACAGGCAAAACTGACGTAAAAGCGCACCGCCTCCAGCACATTCACAGAGGCAATGGTCAGGTACATCAAACGCTTTAATTCACGCATATTAACAGTGACAGTTTCACCATTAAGGGTATGCTCACCTGCACCCAACAAACTATATAGGTGGCATTTAGCAATAAATTCGTCGTAATAACGGGTAACCGACTCAGCCCGCTTGACGATCTCCGGATTGTCGACGATATCGTCAAATACCAAATTCGGATCGGCTACCACATTACGAATAATATGCGTGTAGCTGCGGCTATGTATGGTCTCACTAAAGGACCAGGTTTCTAACCAGGTTTCCAGTTCAGGCAAAGATACCACTGGCAGGAAAGCCACATTGGGCGAACGGCCTTGCACACTGTCCAACAGGGTTTGGTATTTAAGATTACTTAAGAAAATATGCTTCTCATGTTCTGCCATGGCCATAAAATCTTTACGATCCGTGGATAAATCCACCTCTTCCGGGCGCCAGAAAAAAGACAGCTGCTTTTCAATTAATTTTTCAAAAATAGCGTGGCGTTGCTGGTCATAACGAGCAACATTCACATTTTGACCAAAGAACATGGGCTCTTTTAGCGCATCATTTTTGGTTCTGTTAAAGGTAGAGTAGGTCATTAGGTTGCTCTTTATAGATAGCTAAACTTAAGGAATCTCTGCAAAACTATTGCGCTTGCCAATATGGTGTTAAAAATTGGCTCAATATCATCATTACAACTTGCAGGCGCCGCCTTCACAGCCGTCATCCTGACCATCATCAGCACCATCACGGGTATTATGGTAGTACAGCGTTTTTACACCATATTTGTAGGCCGTCAACAAATCTTTAAGCAATTGCTTCATGGGCACTTTTTCGCTGGCAAACCGAGCCGGGTCATAGTTAGTGTTAGCCGAGATGGCCTGGTCAACAAACTTCTGCATAATACCAATCAACTGCAAGTAGCCTTCGTTGTCCGGAATACTCCACAACAACTCATAAGCCTCCTTTAGACGCTCAAATTCGGGCACTACCTGCTTTAAAATACCGTCCTTGCTGGCCTTGACACTAACATAGCCACGCGGTGGCTCAATACCATTAGTGCTATTGGTAATCTGGCTGGAGGTTTCACAGGGCATCAGTGCCGTTAGGGTACTGTTACGTAAACCATGTTCAACAATACTATCCCGCAAGGCACCCCAGTCCAAATGCAAAGCTTCGTCACAGAACTTGTCTACATCTTTTTTGTAAGTATCAATGGGCATTTTGCCCTGCGCATAGAAGGTATCACCAAAGGCGGGACATGCGCCCTGCTCTCTGGCTAAATTATTCGACGCTTTAAGCAGGTTATACTGCACTGCTTCAAAGGTGCGATGAGTCAAATTATTGGCAGAACCATCGGAGTAGCGGACACCATTTTTCGCCAGATAATAGGCAAAATTGGTCACCCCCACACCCAGTGTACGGCGCTTCATACTGGCTTCATAGGCGGCAGGAACAGGATATTCCTGATAGTCCAACAAACTATCCAGTGCGCGTACAATCAAATCCGCCAGATTTTCCAGTTCATCCAAGCTTTCTAAGGCACCCAGATTAAAGGCAGATAAGGTACACAGGGCAATTTCGCCATGCACATCATCAATGCCTTGCAGGGGCGCAGTGGGCAGAGCAATTTCCAGACACAGGTTACTTTGGCGCACCGGCGCCTTAGCCGGATCAAAAGCACTGCGCGTATTACAGTGATCAACATTTTGCAAATAAATACGGCCCGTCTGCGCACGCTCCTGAGCAAACTTGCTAAACAAATCCACGGCCTTTACAGTGCGCTTGCGAATATCAGGGTTGTTTTCAGCAGCCTCGTAGAGCTTTTCAAACAGATCCTGATCTTCAAAGAAGGTATCGTATAAACCCGGCACATCAGACGGGCTAAACAAGGTGATATTGCCACCCTTGATCAAACGCTGATACATCAAACGGTTAAACTGCACACCATAGTCCATATGGCGGGCACGGTTTTCTTCAACCCCACGGTTATTTTTCAATACCAACAGAGATTCGACTTCCAAGTGCCAAATAGGATAAAACAAGGTAGCTGCACCACCACGCACTCCCCCCTGGGAACAGCTCTTGACGGCTGTCTGGAAGTGTTTGATAAACGGAATCATACCTGTGTGGAAGGCTTCACCACCACGAATGGGACTACCCAAAGCACGAATGCGGCCGGCATTGATACCAATACCAGCACGCTGACTGACATATTTAATAATGGCTCCAGCAGTGGCATTAATAGAGTCCAGAGAATCACCGCACTCAATCAATACACAAGAACTAAACTGGCGGGTTGGCGTACGCACACCGGCCATAATCGGCGTGGGCAACGACAGCTTAAACAACGAACAGGCATCATAGAAACGTTTTACATAATCCAGTCGCGTAGCCTTGGGATAGCCAGAAAACAGGCAAGCACCCACCAGCATATAGAGAATTTGCGGGCTTTCATACATATCACCACTAACCCGGTTCTGCACCAGATACTTGCCTTCCATCTGCTTGACAGCGGCGTAGCTGAAATTCATATCGCGGCCATGCTGCAAATGGGCATTTAACTGATTATATTCATCCTGTGTGTAATCTGATGACAAGGCCGGATCATAGCGCCCGTCAACCACCATTTGTTGTACATGGTCATACAAATGTGGTGGCTCAAATTGGCCAAAGGCTTTCTTGCGCAAATGGAAAATGGCCAACCGGGCTGCCAGATACTGATAATCTGGTGTCTCTTCCGAGATCAGATCAGCGGCTGACTTGATAATGGTTTCATGGATATCTTCCGTACGGATAGCATCGAAAAACTGAATATGCGATTTGATTTCTACTTGAGATACAGAAACGTTTTGCAAACCTTCTGCGGCCCAATGGATCACCCGATGGATTTTTTCCAGGTCAATTTTTTCCTGCTCACCATCGCGCTTCGTCACCATTAAATCTTGCATGTTTTGCCCTTGCTTGCTTGGAATTAGATATGGTTTTTATTGTTATTCTTGTCGACCTAAAATCGATCTTATACTGTGTCTAACAAGATAGTAAGGTATTTGCAACACGACAGGCCTATATTTAGAAAAAAACACTATATATAGTGCAATTACCCCTTTATCGGCACTAAATATAGATTTTTGGTATAGAAAAATCAAGCAAAAAAAATGTAATTTTTTCACTTGGCCAGCTTGACTTTATGCAACCACAGGCAGGCCAAGGGCTGAGTAAAAAAGTCTTTAATTGGAATTTTCTGAACGCATGCTTTATCCTAAAAACCTCAGTTGAACACAGAATTTGCGCTGAGAGACAGGGCCGCAAAACAAGGCGCCGCTCGCAGGCAATGACCTTAGCCCTTGGCAAGAGCGGCAACGATGGTTTGTGATTCTTAATCCAGTGCAAAACGGTGTAGCGTTTTTGCATTCATCCACTGGGTGAATAGAACAACTCGCCATACTAATGATATTTTAATGTCTTACGCAAGATATAAGCGATCAACTGAGGTTTTTAGGTTTATCCTGGATAATTGGTACACCGGTAACAGACAGCCTGCTAGGGCGCTTTCTTAACTGTCTTTAAGAACATCACCTGCAATCACCCAGTCAGCTTGGTCCTGAGTATTATATTGTCTGTGAAACCAAGCCTCCGCAGCCTGCCAATGGTCCATCCAGACCGTATCTGGCTGGGGTCGGGATACCACCCTGTGCTGACAGGTAACAATGGGAGTAGACACCATTATAGTGGCATCAACCCATGGCATAAAATGCTTATGGGTAGAAAACACCCCATCCATTATCACCACGTCTTGTGGGAGAACCTGCTTTATTGGTGACAGGTCTTGTGTTAACCAATCAAGCGCTTGCCAAGTAGCTGCTTGCCCTTGGCACAAAGGTCGCAGCACCTGATTAACAATATACTGAGTTGGCACATAGGCCTGCACCGCGGCCTCGGCACACAATTGCTGCCGTTGCTCACTGGAAAGGGGGCGATAAAAGTCATCCAAAGCAATAATCTGACTGGCTGGCAACTGCTGTGCCAACCACGCTGCTAAAGTAGACTTACCGGCCCCGGCATAGCCATCAATAGCCACAATAAATACTGGCTGGTGTTGTTTTTTGTGATATAAATGCCGTAACTTCTGCAAAAGTTGGTCACATGTAATCATCTATTCAGATACTTTATAAAAAATTCGTTGGCGAGGTATAGAACACGCTTACATTGGTCTCTACGGGTCTATTGCCGTAATCCAATAACTCTCTAAAACCATGGTTTAAAGATTGCCGCACAATTGCTTCTGGCACAGAAACCAAGTTTGTTAGTTTAGCAGTAAATGATCCCCCATAAACCAACTTGAGACAAGCTGCTATAATCTTTAAACTAGCCAACAATAAGTACGAGAGCTGTGCAGCTCTCTAGGTAACGTAAAGAGTAATATTATGATCCTAGTTCTATCACCTGCCAAAACCCTTGACTATGACACCCCTGCCCATGTCAACAGCTATAGCCAGCCAAATATGCTGAATCAGGCGCAAGAATTAATTGACCAATTACAGCAATTAAGCCCACAGGATTTGGCTAGTTTGATGAAACTAAGTGACAAGCTGGCATCTCTTAATGTGGCTCGCTATGCCTCCTGGCAACAACCATTTAACCCAACTAATGCCAAGCCTGCGGTGCTGGCGTTTAAGGGTGACGTTTATGCTGGTCTGGATGCTTATCAACTTGATGCTGAAGATTTGGACTGGGCCCAGTCACACCTGCGTATCCTCTCAGGCCTCTACGGCTTATTGCGCCCTATGGATCTAATGCAGGCTTACCGACTGGAAATGGGGACCAAATTTGCCAACCACAAGGGCAAGGATTTGTATGCCTTTTGGGATAACCAGATTACTGAGCAACTAAACCGTGAGCTGAGCAAGGAAACCAACCCTGTGTTAGTAAATTTAGCTTCCAATGAGTACTTTAAAGCGGTCAAGCCCAAGCACTTGCAAGCCGATATTATTACTCCGGTCTTTAAGGATCAGAAAAACGACCAATACAAGATCATCAGTTTCTATGCTAAAAAAGCCCGTGGGCTAATGGCACGCTGGGCCATCGAACGTCGGGTAAGTGAGGTCAACCAGCTAAAAGACTTTGCCAGCGCAGGCTATTACCACAGTCCGGAACAAAGTGCCGCTAATAAGTGGGTCTTTTTGCGTGACGAGGTGGATACCTAAAGTTTGCTTCCAGCTAGTTATTCCAGATAGAGCAAATGCAACGGCATCAGGACAACAGCAGCAATAGTAAGGCATAACGACCAGCTTTACCTACCACTATCAGCAATAAACTGAGCCAACGAGAGCAGCCCAACATACCAGCAGCCAGGCAAAGGGCATCACCTACCACCGGCAACCAGGACAACAATAGTGGCCAGGATCCATAACGCTGCATATAAATCATAATGGTTGCCTTGGGTGGTCGTATGCGCAGCTTTTGCGCTACTTGCCAGGAGGCACCCAGTTGGGCCAGACCAACACCCATAAAAAAGGTAATAGCTCCACCAACACTATTGCCCGCAGTCACCGCCAACCACAACCACAACCCTTGGCTCGGATTAGCCAACACCTGCTGAGCAAATAACAGTTCTGATGCGCCCGGGAGCAAAGTGGCCGATAACAGACCCGCCACAAATAGGCTGCTGAAGGAAGCAAGCATAAGATCGATCTAAGCCAAACTAGTAAGGGTAAATAGATTCAGCATAGGTCGCCAAATCCTGTAACACGGCTTGACTGGCTTTATCTGTATGCTGTTGCGCCAGCTGATTCAATTCCGCTCCAAATTGCTCAAAGGTACGCACTCCTTGGTGCTGTGCCTGAATTAGGCGTTGCTGGCGAAACACTTCCCACTGTTCAGCTTCACTGGCAGATAGTTGCTGTGGATAACAACGCCCCTTCATGCGCATCAACATACGTGATAAACGCTTATCATGGAAATCAAATACTTGATCATGCCATTGCTGGGGTGGCGTTTTATGCACCTGCTGCTGCATGCGCTTATCATGATCATCAAAAAAACCACCCACATACAAGGCAGCATCCACGTCTGCATCAGGCATAGCTTCACGCTGGCTATAAGCTGCCACCACAGCCTGCACAAAATCCCCATTGTTCTGTAACCAATGCAGATGGGCCAAACATTGCTGGCGCTCAATACCATAAGTCCTGCCAACCTCTGCGGGCAGGGTATTAGCAGGTGCCACTATGGGGCACTTATTTACGTGAATCTCTTTTACCGGCAGACGAGGACTATCCCCCAAATCCTGCTGCCGGGTAAACATAGCCTGCTGCAATGCCTCAACACTAAACCCTTGCCATTGCTTTGGGTCTTGCCGTAAATCAAAGGCCAGCACACTGTTTTTGTTAACCGGGTGGCTGGCAATCGCAGCCACCAAGGCCATATAACCCTGCTTACGACCATACATACCCGAGATATGCAAAACCGGCTTGTGCATTTGCAAGTCCAACTGTCCCCAAACCTGCGCCTTATGTTTCATCTGAAAAGCAAAGTTATATAACCGCGGTTGTGCTTCCCGCAATTTACTGGCTAGGGCAATGGTGGCTCGCACATCGGCCAGAGCATCATGGGCATCACCATGTTCAATACCATTGGCAGGCGCCAGTTGATCAAGCTTTATAACCAGTTCATTGTCCTCATTACGGGGCCAGTTGATACCTGCTGGGCGCAGCACCGCAGCAGCCCGCACCAGATCGATCAAATCCCAACGACTATTGCCCCCTTGCCATTCCCGGGCATAGGCATCAAAGAAATTGCGATACAGACCATAACGGGTAAATTCATCATCAAAGCGCAGATTGTTATAACCCGCTACACAGGTGCCCGGCTCACTCATAATGGCATTAATACGTGCCATAAACTCTACTTCCGGCAAGCCTTCCTGCAGAGCTTGTTGTGGTGTAATACCCGTTACCAGACAGGCCGTGGGGGATGGCAGATAATCATCAGCCGGGCGGCAATACCACATCACCGGCTCACCGATGGGATTCAACTCCAGATCGGTGCGAATAGCCGCAAACTGTACTGCGCGATCAACCCGCGGGTCAGTACCAAAGGTCTCGTAGTCATGCCACAGTATGGACTGGGTTTGGTCAGGCTGATAGGCCACGGTAATCGCTCCATAAAGAATAGGCAACCATTGTATAAGGAGATTCCGGCCGATACCAGACACATACCCTAATGGGCAGCAAATAATGGGTCAGGCTTATAATGCAGCTGGTACTGGACAGACAACAGCACGACGGAATAAATCTGCTAGGCTTATAGTCGGGCAGGGTGATGTCTGGGGAAGAAGTAAAGCGCTGTCATGTTAATTATTATTATGGCGTAGCAGGGTAACATAAACATACCGGATTGAACTTATGAAGATAGTTAAAGTTACAAATAAAATTGCCTTGGTTTCTGTCATTGGGCTGATGTATTGGGTCTTTATTTTCGTTTGCACCACAGTATTTGGATTTAAAGTGTTCCGGGAAAATATGACCGAAATGTTCTTATTAAGCATCTTGGGGATTTTTGCTATTTTAGCCGGCTCAATAATATTGAATATTATGTTTAATCTTACTGCCATTGCCGAGGAAAAGCGGGCCATCGAAGTTAAAGTTGCAAAACCAGTGCTCTCAATGATCATATTTTTTGGTTCATTCCTGGTGTTATTTTTGGCATTGCTCTTCGGAGATATTTTAACCACAAGGCAGAAGGAAACGTTTCTTGTTGTCGCTGCCTCAGATTTGGTCAAGGAAGAAAGTGATACTATTTCAAGGTTGTCAAATTACTCATTCTCAAGAAAATATCTAGATAGCAGCTCACAAAATATCAAACTACTAAGTAGGGTTGAGGAGAAGTTTCCTGCTATTACAGTAATTGTCAGAGATGAAATTCAAGGTAAACCCTATTTACTGGGCTTTAGTGCTTACAACCACTTCAAGGATAATAAGGAGCCGCAAAAAGCAAACTATATACTAAGTACGTCCAGTGAAGAGCGTAAATATTTAAACGCCGTTTTCAGCGAAGATATTAAAGAGCACTGGTTCTCGGCCAATGACGGTAGGTATGAAATATATTTCCCAGTAAAAACCGCAAATGGTGTCATAGTATTGCATTTTTCACAGTATAGTCGCTATGGGAAAATGGGCTCATAATGGAATAGTCGGTGTTCTATAATCTATAGCCTGTCAAAGACCAGACTAGGGATGTTATTGGGCAGTCTGATGTAAGCGAGCAATAGAGAACAATACTGTAGCTGCAAAGTCTCTATAAGATAAGAAAGCCATCTAAGCAGCAGACTGCAGTTCAGGTTGATCAATGACAACCACTCCACCAACCCGAATCCGCAATAATCAACGCTGCAGTAGCAATCAACCGCGATAATAGCGCTGTGGCACAAACGGCATCGGCGCCACACGACAAGGTAAGAGCTTGCCCCTTACCTGAGCAAATACCTGACTATCCACTGTTGCCGCTGCGGCATCCACATAGGCCATGGCAATAGGTACTCCCAAGGTTGGGCTAAAGCCACCGGAAGTCACTTTGCCAATAACCTGACCATCGGCATTGACTATGTCCACTCCTTCACGCACCGGAGCGCGACCTTCCGGCAATAAACCCACTCGCAACTGAGCGGGCTGGGCAGCCAATTCAGCAAATACCTTGGCGGCTCCCGGGAAGCCCCCTTCTCGCTCGCCTCCTGGACGGCGGGCTTTTTGCATAGCCCATAGAAGATTGGCGGCAACAGGCGTGGTAGTCTGATCAAGGTCATGACCATAAAGACATAGACCCGCCTCTAAACGCAAAGAGTCACGGGCCCCCAAACCAATCCATTCCACCTCATCAAAGGCCAGCAGTGTAGCTGCCAGTGCTTCAGCACGATCATTGGGTACAGAAATTTCTACTCCGTCTTCACCCGTGTAACCGGCACGGCCAACAAAGCAATCATGCCCTAAAATGGCAACCGGTTTGCCATCCATAAAGCGCATATCGGCAACTTCCGGAGCCAAACGAGCCAGCACTTCGACGGCCTTGGGCCCCTGCAAAGCCAGCAAAGCACGATCCGATAGCTCCTCCATAATAATATCAGCCGGCAGGTTAGCTCGCAGATGAGCTATATCCTGTGCTTTACAGGCGGCGTTAACTACCACATAAAAACCATCCTCTACCCGGGTCACCATCAGGTCATCCATAATGCAGCCATCAGCATTGGTGAACATGCCATAGCGCTGACGCCCCACAGCCAAATCCACATAATTAGCTGGAATCAACGCCTCCAGAGCCAGCGCCACAGCCTCTACTGAGGGCCCCGAGAGTTTTAACTGGCCCATATGGGAAACATCAAATAACCCTGCCGCAGCGCGGCAATGCAGATGTTCCTGCTTGACTCCCAAAGGATATTGCACCGGCATTTCATAACCGGCAAAGGGTACCATTTTGGCACCAGCTTCCATATGCATGGCATGGAAAGGAGTAATCAATAGACTATCAGACATAATGCCCCCAAAAGATTAATTGAGACCTTTACACGGTGGTTATTGGACTCTGTGACAGCACTAAAAACGTATTCATTTGGTTATTTATCATATCTAAACTCCCTCTTTGCGTGCGTTTTTACCTTGTCACAGAACAAAATACCGGGTCGTGCCAAGACCTCGAAGTGGATTATCAAGTTCTACTCGCTAAGTTGAGGGCGATTATAGGGAAGTTTCCTATAGGAAACAAATTTTCTTAATAAAAATTTAGTGCTGATGTCTAAACACCATAGTTAAGCGCACCAATCTGCTCTGGCAAGGGTAATTATCGAAGGGGAGCTAAAAAACATATCAATTCGTCATGGTCAACACAGCAATCCCTGCCCAATAAACCCATAGCCAGGCAATCACCGTGTTATTATGCTTTGCACGATAAGCAAATTTACGGGCCTTGGTTAGCGGGCAACCACCCACAACACCAAAGCATCCTGCTGACTCAGACTCACCAGGCCATGCCCCATATTGGCGTCATAATACATACTATCACCAGCTTGCAAGGCGATCGGTTCGTAAAATTCTGTGTACAGGGCCACCTCCCCTTCAAGTACCAAAAGAAATTCTTCGCCTTCATGACGCACCCAATCAGAAAAATCATCAAAGCTACGCGCCCTTACTCGTGTCTTAAAAGGAATCATCTTCTTACGTGCCAATTCCGTAGATAATAGCTCGTGTTCGTAGGTACTAGTGGGATGTGAGGTACCCTCACCCGCCCGAGTCAGCACACGGCGACCAGAGGCCATAGCGTTCTTTGGCGCAGCAAACAATTGGGGAATATCAATATTTAAACCATTGGCCAGTTTTTGCACCGCCGTAAAGGTCGGTGATATCTGCTCATTTTCAATCTTGGAAAGCGTTGACCGAGCCAAACCAGTCTTTTGACTCGCTTCTTCCAGAGTAAGATTCATATTCTTACGAATTTCCCGCAGGCGCTGCCCTAATTGCAGTGGTTCTACAGTGCTTTCAGCGCCGGATCCGGATTCAATTTTCAGCTCTGGCATATCTGGTTGTTCCGCAGACATGATACTCTCCTAAATTCTTAAGCAAGTGGGCCATAAAGGCAGCACGCATCCTAACACGAGCCGCCACAGAGCGCTATTTAGCTATGCTATATAAGATAACCAGAACATAACTGCATATTACATATGTTTCCTATAGGAAATTTTGTTGATTGAGTTTTCCTGAAATGTTATCCTGCCCCCAATTCATTGGCTGTTATTGCCAATGCCTAAATCAACTATTTAACAGGAAGGAGTATGCTATGAGCAACATCCCCGCCGAATTGCGCTATACCAGCACTCACGAATGGGTCGTCGACAACGGTGACGGCACCGTAACCATTGGCATTACTGATCACGCCCAAGAACTGTTGGGTGACATTGTGTTTGTAGAAGCTGTTGATAGCGACCGTGAACTGGCAGCTGGTGAAGAATATACGGTCATCGAATCGGTAAAGGCTGCATCTGACTCCTACGCCCCCATCAATGGCACCGTTATTGCGTTTAACGAAGCTCTGGAAGATGCACCTGAGACCATTAACGAAGAGCCTTATACCGATGGCTGGATCGTCAAAATGCAGGTGGCTGATCATGCCGAACTGGATGGGCTGCTGGATGCTGAGGGCTACGCTGAAGTCGTTGCCAACGAAGCCTAAGTAGTCACTAGCACTCACCCTTTGTCTGACACTATTTACGGCCTGATGGCCAATATACGAGGTTTACCATGTCGAACCAGCCGCGCCTGTCTGATTTGATTCAAGAGCAAGACTTTATCCAGCGTCATATTGGCCCAGGCCAGGACGACACCCAAGCTATGCTGGATTATTTACAGGTATCCAGTGCCGACGAACTGCTGCAACAAACTGTGCCCAGCAGTATTCGTCTGTCCCAACCACTGGCCTTACCGAGCCCCGTATGTGAAAGTCAGACGCTCGCCAAGCTACAGGCTATGGCGGCTAAGAATCAGCTCAAAACCTCCTGTATTGGCATGGGCTACAGCAATACTTTGGTGCCTCATGTTATTCTCCGTAACGTTATGGAAAACCCTGCATGGTATACGGCCTATACACCTTATCAACCGGAAATTTCGCAAGGTCGTCTGGAAGCTCTGCTTAATTACCAGCAAATGGTTATGGATCTTACCGGCATGGAGCTGGCCAACGCCTCCCTGTTGGACGAAGCCACAGCGGCAGCCGAGGCCATGGCTTTATGTAAGCGCGCCAATAAGAAAAAGTCTGTCACCTTTATGGTGGACGCCAATACCCATCCACAAAACCTGTCAGTTATGCGCGCCCGTGCCGAATACTTTGGTTTTGAGATTGTGGTTGGCAATCCGGCGACCGAGCTGGATCAGCATGATGTGTTTGGGGTATTGGTTCAGTATCCGGGCAGCAATGGCGACATTGTAGACTTACAAGCCATTTGTGATGCCGCCCATGCTCAAAATGCACTGGTAGCGGTCGGGGCCGATATTATGAGTCTGGTACTATTAAAGGCGCCAGGCCATCTGGGTGCTGATGTCGTATTTGGCAGCAGCCAGCGATTTGGCGTACCTATGGGCTTTGGTGGCCCACACGCGGCTTTCTTTGCCAGCAAAGATAAGTACAAGCGTTCTATTCCAGGCCGCATCATCGGTGTTTCTATCGATAGTAAAGGCAATCAGGCACTGCGTATGGCCATGCAAACTCGCGAACAGCATATCCGTCGCGAAAAAGCCAACTCCAATATATGCACAGCGCAAGCCCTGTTAGCCAATATGTCCTCTTTTTATGCGGTTTATCATGGGCCACAAGGTCTGCGCACCATCGCCACCCGTATTCAAGCCTTTACCGCTATGCTAGCCCAGTTACTGCAAGAACAAGGCTTTGCTGTGGCCAACCAGCATTTCTTTGACACCCTGACCATTAACACTGGCGACCAGACTCAAGCCATTAGCCAACGCGCTGTAGCGGCTGGCTACAATCTGCGTTGTGACAAGCACGATAGCCTGGGTATCAGTCTGGATGAAACAACACGTCTGGAAGACTTGCTCCAACTGGCTAGTGTGTTTAGTGATAAACCATGCCAGGCAGACCCCGAAGCTCTGTACGCTGCTGTCAGCGCCAGCCAGCAAGGTATGCCTGCCGATTTACAGCGCCAAGATGCGATCTTAAGTCACCCGGTATTTAACAGCTACCATAGCGAAACCGATATGCTGCGTTATCTGAAGCAGTTGGAAAACAAGGACTTCTCTTTGGTGCACGGTATGATACCGCTTGGCTCTTGCACCATGAAGCTAAACGCCAGTGTACAGATGGCACCGGTAACCTGGCCTGAATTTGCCAATATGCATCCCTTTGCTCCAGTGGACCAGACTCAGGGTTATATGGAGTTGATTCGCTCTCTGGAAGCACAACTGGTAGAGATTACCGGTTACGACAAGATTTCCATGCAACCCAACTCAGGGGCTCAAGGCGAGTATGCCGGCCTGATTGCCATTCGCAAATACCAGGCCAGCATTGGCGAAGGACACCGCAATATCTGCCTGATTCCCAGTTCGGCCCATGGCACCAATCCAGCCAGTGCCGCCATGGTAGATATGAAGGTTATTGTGACCCGTTGTGATGAACTGGGTAATGTAGACGTTGCCGACTTGCGCGCCAAAGCCGAAGAGCATGCGGAAAACCTGTCCTGCCTGATGATCACCTATCCATCCACCCATGGTGTGTATGAGCAGGATATCAAAGAAATCTGCGACATTATCCACGACAAGGGTGGTCAAGTGTATATGGATGGTGCCAATATGAACGCTCAGGTGGGCATTAGCAAACCAGGCCTTATTGGCTCTGATGTATCTCACCTTAACCTGCATAAAACCTTTGCTATTCCCCATGGTGGTGGTGGCCCCGGCATGGGCCCTATTGGTGTGAAAGCCCATCTGGCGCCATTTTTGGCCAACCACCCTGTGGTACCAGTGCATGACGAACAAAATAGTAATGAGGCCATTTCTGCCGCACCTTACGGCAGTGCTTCTATCTTGACGATATCCTGGGCCTATATCACCCTTCTGGGTGCTCAGGGGTTGCAGGAATCAACCACCATGGCCATTGTTAATGCCAACTATATGGCGACCCGCTTGGCTGAGCACTTCCCCATCCTCTATCGGGGTAATCATGACCGCATAGCCCACGAATGTATCGTGGATATTCGCCCGATCAAAGAAGCAACAGGGGTCAGTGAAGAAGATATTGCCAAGCGGCTGATGGACTATGGCTTCCACGCACCAACCATGTCGTTCCCAGTGGCTGGTACCTTGATGATTGAGCCTACGGAATCCGAATCCAAGAGTGAAATAGATCGCTTCTGTGATGCTATGGCTTCGATTCGAGCCGAAATCAAAAAGATTGAAGAAGGCGAATGGAGCCCGAAAGCCAATCCGCTCAAGATGGCGCCGCATACACAAGCCGATTTGGCCAGTCATGGCTGGAACCGTGGTTACTCTCGCACTGTTGCCGCCTTCCCCAGTGCAGCCACCAAAGCGGCCAAGTTCTGGCCAACAGTAAATCGTATCGACAATGTCTATGGTGACCGTAATCTGGTGTGCACCTGCCCACCTATTGAGGCTTACGAAGACTAAGCTATCACAGGCAGTAAATCTTATCTGCCTAAAATATTGTCATTGTCGCCTTAATGGGCGCCGCGCAACAATCTCTTGCAGTCACTAGTAACCACTGCAAGAGATTGCCGCGTCTCTATGTTCCTCGCAAACACGTTAGCAGTAATTTAACCTAGATTCCGCAGTTGAATGCGTGTTGAAGCGAGTTTTTTTAACTAGCTTAAACCTGCATAGTGCTTCACCCAACTGGCGAATGGTACTTCTGTCAAATACTTTTCATGTTCAATACGTTAAAAGACGAATGAACGGTCAACTGCGGAATCTAGGTTTAAGCCTTGCCAAACCGCACCCAGTACATAAGCGACATGGACAATAAAGAACACACTGCCAACCCCAAAGCCAAAGGTGCCACACTATGGGTAATAGACATACCAATTAGACTGCCAATCGGAATAGATACCAGAGTCGAACCGGCACCAACAATAGAAGCCCCCATGCCTGCCACCTTGCCCAGCGGTTCCATAGCCAGAGCATTGAGGTTGCCAAATTGGAAACCAATACCCGAGAAGATAACAAACAGAAAGGTCATATAGTGCATAAGTGGCGGCACCCCAGCATATGCCTCAGTATAAAAATACAGGCTAACAGCGCCTAACAGCACCAATACATTGGTTATCTGCACCAACCTATACATGCCCCAGCGCATCACCAATTTGGCATTCAGTAAAGACGACACAATATTGGGCAATACCAAGGCTGAAAAGTAGATGGGAAAAGCATCTCCCACCATATAAATATCCTGAAAAATCAACTGACTGGAACTTAAATAACCTAAAAAAGCCCCAAAAGTCATACCACTTACCAGGGTATAACCAGCGGCCACCCGATTGCTGATCACCGTGATAAAAGCCTGCCACAAAGCCGTTGGGTGAATGGAACGACGGTTTTCCGGTAGCAGGGTTTCATGCAAACGTAAATATACCCAAGTTGCCAACATCACCGCCACACAGATATACATAATAAAGATATACTGCCAAGGGCCCAGCCATAGCAATGCCTGACCCAGTAAGGGAGCCAACATGGGCGCCAGCATAAACACAGTGCCCACAAAGGACATCACTCGCGCCATAGGCCGCCCGCTAAAACAATCCCGCACCAGAGCCGACACCATAATCCGCGGGCCAGAAGCACCAACGCCTTGCAGAAACCGGCCCAACAACATCATTTCCAGAGACTCAGAGGCCATGGCAATGGCACTGCCCATGGCCAATACCAGCAACCCTGCATAGATACTTGGCAAACGGCCCCAACGATCCGAAACAGGACCATAGATCAGCTGACCCAAGCCAAAGCCAGCAAATACACTGGTGATCACCAGTTGGATATCACTGCCAGTAACAGCAAAATCACGAGCCATAAAACCCAAGGCCGGCAACACGGCATCAATAGATAAGGCCACACAGGACATTAAGCTGGCCACCAGAAAGATAAACTCAAGCATACTAATGCGCTGGGTAGCTACAGAGGAAACAGCCATAGGGGTAATACAATACAGATAGTTAACAAGCCGCCATCATACAGCAAAACCCACGCAAAGAGGGAGATGATAAATGACTGATTGAGTAGGTTTTTAACGCCGCCACAGGACAAAATAAGCATCGTGCAAAGGTCTCACTATGTCAATCCATATTGCCATACGTTAATATGGGCCAGCTTAAACGCAAGCAATGTAATCTCAGGTCACCAGCATAGCCTAAATAAGTAATACTGCAGACTGGTAGCTTGATAGTTGCTTTAACTGATGACAACTTACCTGTTCCATAAAAGCCACCAATATGCAGCCCTATTTAGATGTTTTTACCCGCGTAGTTGATGCCTACCTAAGCACACCGCGCCCAGTGATTCAGACACCTCATATAAACCAATTGGCATCGCAGCTCGATTTGGAACTGCATGAGAAAGGTGCCGACCTGGCCACCCTTGAGGACTGTCTGCAAGCCTACCTGCAGCACAACCCGGACAGTTCGCAGGTGGGGTTCTTTAAACAACTCTATGCCGGCCGCAACGGCCCAGCGGTGATAGGCGACTGGATCGCCAGCCTTAGTAATGTCAATATGCATATCTATCAGGTAGGCCCTGTTGCCACCCTGATGGAACAGGAAGTTATCAAACAATGGTGCACGCTGGTGGGCTATAAGCAAGGTGATGGCATGATCGTCTCGGGGGGGAGCCAGGCAAACTTAATCGCCATGATGCTGGCCCGCCATAAAATCTGCCCCACCTTGAAGACCCAGGGCGCCGATGGCCGTCGTCTGAGAGCCTATGTATCCGATCAGGCCCACTACTCCAGTCAAAAAGCGGCCAATATACTGGGCCTTGGTACTGATAATCTGATCGGCGTGGCATCAGATGATCAGGGTCGCTTATGCCCACAGGCACTGAGCACACAAATTCAGGCTGATTTGGCCCTGGGCTACCAGCCTTTCTATCTGGGCTTAACCGCCGGTACTACCGTCACCGGGGCCTTTGATCCTGTTCAGGCAGGTCGCCAAATTGCCGACCAGTATGACCTGTGGCTGCATATTGACGGCGCCTGGGGCGCACCGGTGTTATTTTCCCCACAGCATCGCCATCTGCTCCAGCACGCAGAACTAAGTGATTCATTTTCCTGGGATGCCCACAAACTGATGGGCGTGCCCCTTACGGCCGCCGCTATTTTGGTAAAACAAGCCGGCCTATTGCCAGCCAGCTGCGCCGGAGGGGGTGATGATTACCTGTTCCATCCAGATCAATACGCCCACTTGAATCTGGGCCCGGCTTCCCTGCAATGTGGCCGCCGTGCCGATGCCCTAAAAGTCTGGTTAAGCTGGAAAAGCCTTGGCCATCAGGGCTTTGCCGAAAAAGTGGATAAGCTACAAGCGCTAAAGGACTATTGCGTTAAGCGGATTGACACCACAGCAGACCTGCACCGGCTTGCTCCAGCTCCCTATCTGAATATTCTGTTCCAGTTTAAACCGGCTAATATAGACGACGAAGCCACCCTGACAGCGCTTAATACCGCCATTTGTCAAACCATGGCCCATAATGGCGGCCCCTTTGTCGACTATGCCAGTCACAAAGGCCGCAGTGGTATTCGCTTAATATTGGCCAATGATATGACCGCACAAGAGGATATTGACCACTTCCTTAACCAGTGTATCGACACTGGCACCGCACTGCTAACTGATTTTATCTAGCAGAGCTCTCTGGCAGTATCATAAAAGCACATAAAAAAACCCTCATCGGCAACAGGGAGGGTTTTATCAGGCCGGGGAAAAGCTACTACGCAGGGCTATACAGCGTTAACATTTGATTCAACATGCTCAGTTATCGCACATAAACTGCTCTTGAGCCTGCGCCCCCCAAACACCCTGCGGCAGCGGATCGTTACCGGCAATCCCGCAACCACTGGGCCATGTGCCATTATTTAGGGGCACTACAGCCCTGCCACGCTGGCAATTAATGGTTATTTAGCCTTTGATAATAGAACCAAGCTAGCTAATAACTGCCTTTAATGAGGTTTGGCGTACCGTATTCAATAAGGCCTTAACATCAAATTTATGGTGTCTTTCTGCCTCTACGCCCATTTGTGGCATATTTGACAGCCCTGTTGCTACGGCATGTTCAGAGAACTTCTTGTTTTTCCAGAAAAATGCACCCGGCATGGTGGTTGGAATAACCAGCGCATAAAACATGATCCTCCCCAAATAAGCAGTAACCAGCATGGATACCAGGGTAGCAACAAATAACAGGCTACTTGGCAGCACAACCAATACCGCTAAGGCCAATATATTAACCGCCAACATGATATTCCTTAGCCTGTAGGTTTTGCCAAAGGTGGTTACCTGTTCGAAGTAGGAAGCCTGCCCTTCGCCGGTATTTTGCAGGTCTTTGCGATGGGCGATATGTCCTGTGCTTTCGATGATAACACCAAGGCCTGCGACACTCGCCAAGACGGGGATAAAGCCTTCACCTGCAACAAACAATAAGGCCAGAGCACCAAATAGCAGGCTGCCCAAGGATAATACGGTGCCATAGAAGGCACTGGCGGTTTGCCAGTGATCCCAGAAAGGTCTGGCTTTGATACGGTAGAGTTTATACATATAGTATGAACCAAGGAAAAAGCCCACCAAGGTAGTAATAAATGCCGTATGTAATAGCCAGTCTAGGTTTAAAATGGAGGCCGCTGGTATCAGTAGCAAACCGCCAAAGAACAGGGTGACACCGGCAATTTCCCTACTCACGGGTGAATGGCGCAAATTATAAAAACCCCGGTAAAAGAAATGCGGCTTGCCCAGGTGCATATTCAGCTTAAACATGCCATAGCCAAGCAATACCAGTAATACGCCAAGTATTGGGTAATAGGCACTGGACTGCACAATGCCATTGATAGGTGCCAAATTGAGCCAACTGCCCAAAATTAACCACAGGGCACCACCCATAACGGCCTGCGCTGACAAGGTAAAAATGGCATGGGCATTTTCATGTGAGCGCAACAGTGTGGATAGCCCCCACTGCCGGTCATGGGCGTGCTTTTGCTTATCAACCACAGATTTAAATTCACCATCAGGCTGTTTATGGTATTTAATGGCCATACCATCAGGCCTGACCATATCACGTTGTGTTTCTTTGGTTTGTTGAAAACGAATATTGGGATGGGTGATATCCGTGGGAGGAAATCCGGGAATGGATGTTTTAGCCTGCTCCCGGTTGTCTGGAATATCTTCTACTACACCAAAGTCCAGAGCATTACCCAGACAGGCACTGACACAGGCGGGTTTTAGCCCCACCTCAAGGCGATCAACGCACATATTGCATTTGGACACCTGGCCTTTTACCGGATCCAGTTGCGGGGCGTTGTAGGGACATACCCAGGTACAATAGCCACAGCCAAAACAAATATCAGGATCCTGTAATACCGCTCCATATTCAGCAAACTTGGTATAAGCACGGGTCGGACAGCCTTTCAGGCACACAGGGTCGGTACAATGGTTACACGCCATGGAAATATTTAAGCGTTGATAATCCGGGTAAGTACCCCCTTCCACAAAACCA
>JASMLZ010000068.1 GCA_030748435.1 Gammaproteobacteria bacterium
GCAGTGAAGTGCGAAAATAACCGATTTTATCATGTCATTTTATAGTGCTTCCGCTCTAAAAGGTATGCAATATGACAATTAAAGCAAGTGCACGTACACGTGTGGTGCGTGGCGCCAAGCGCAGCATTAGTGAACAGCAGATAATTTATGATATTTTGGATGCCGCCATGGTTTGTCATGTGGGCTTTGTGATGCAGGATTACCCCATGGTGATACCCACTTGTCAGTGGCGTGACGGTGACAAAATCTATTGGCATGCCCATAGCAAGGCCAAAAATATTGTCCGTACCGGTGAGCAGCAGGTGTGCATGACAGTGACCTTGCTGGATGGCATTGTGTATGCCCGTTCGGCCTTTAATCACTCGGTAAACTACCGTTCCGTTATGATTTTTGGCGAGGCCAGAGAAATCACCGATGTGGCAGAAAAAACCCGTCAATTTAAATTAATGATTGATAAGTTCTCGCCCGGGCGCTGGGAACAATTGCGGCCCATAACGGCTACAGAAATAAAGGCCACGGGTTTGATGGCGCTGGATTTAACAGAAGTGTCCTGCAAGATACGCAGCGATATGGCGGTGGATGAACCAGAAGATGTTAGTTGGCCCGCATGGGCTGGCGTATTGCCTATCGAACGGCAATTTGGCTCTTGGCAGGTCAATGCCGATGCTGATGCCAGTTATCCCCAACCCAATAAGCCCAGTCTTGGGCCACAGGGTGAACTGTGACAGTCAGGGCCTAAGCCCTATAGCACCGGCCTTGCCTTATCAAGTAGAATAGGCGGTTTTATAAATAACGGTTTAAACCATGACCCTACTTAGTGTAAACCTCAATAAAATCGCCTTGCTACGCAATTCCCGTGGCCGTGACTTCCCCAATGTTGGTGAATTTGCCAATAAGTTTATGGCTCTGGGAGTCAAGGGCATTACCGTGCATCCGCGGCAGGATGAACGCCATATTACCAATCAGGATGCCTATGACTTAGGCGCTTTAATCGCCCCCTTGGCAGGTATAGAATACAATATTGAGGGTTATCCTTCGGCTGATTTTCTGCGTATGGTGGAGGCAATCAAGCCTGATCAGTGTACCTTGGTACCCGATGCGCCGGGCCAGCTTACCTCTGATCATGGTTGGGATATGACCACTCAATTTGCGCAGGTGGATAGTGTTTGTCAGCATTTAAATGCTATGGGGGTGCGTAGTGCTATCTTCCTTGATGCCGATGTGGCGCAAGTGGAATTAGCCGCCAAGTCCAGTGCCCAACGCATTGAACTCTATACGGAAGACTACGCCTCCAACTGGAACACCCAGCGGCAGGCTGAGGTGCTGGCCGGTTATCGGGCGGCAGCGATACGAGCGCAAGAGCTGGGTTTGGGAGTCAATGCCGGCCATGATCTGGATAGTCAGAATCTGGCAGATTTCCTCACTATTCCTAATATACTTGAAGTATCCATTGGTCATGTACTAACCATTGAATGTATTGAACGTGGTATGGTCGAGGTGATTGGCCAATATCTGGATCTTTGCGCCACTAATTAACCTGTTACCCCGACCTTTGCCAAACAAGGTATGGTTTAGCCCTTCATACGCTCGCCTGCAGGATCATAGAAGCCTTGCAGGCTGGCCTGGGCAGGGCAGTGTTGCTGGGCGACTTCGATACTGAAATTGGCAGTGGCTATGGCGTCTTTGCTCAGGTTAGGTATATTGACATAGCCCATACCGATGGCTGCGCCAACAGCGTGACCATACATGCCCGAGGTCAGATAACCCACATAGTCCCCGTTCATCAGAATAGGTTCGTTGTGGTATAGCAGAGGTTCAGGGTTATGCAGCTTAAACTGCACCAGACGACGTTCAGGCAGACCTGCTGATTTTTGTTGCAAGAAGGCTTGCTTGCCGATAAAGTCTTTGGCATCCGGTTTGGCGGTAAAGCTCAGGCCGGCCTGCAGTAGATTATCTTCCGAGGCGATATCATGGCCCCAGTGCCGGAAGCCTTTTTCCAGCCGCAGGCTGTTAAGGGCATGCAAGCCCACATTGGCTAGTTCGAACTCAGCACCCGCTTGATGAATGGCAGCGAATAACTTGGTCGCATCAGCCGCAGGTACCATAATTTCCCAACCCAGTTCGCCCACATAGCTGATACGTTGCAGCCAGCATTTGACTCCCGCGATATTGGCATAGCGACCAGTGCTAAAGGCAAACCCGGCGTTGCTTATATCTGTATCAGCAATTTTCTGTAACGTCTTGCGGGCATTGGGGCCTTGCACCGACAAGCAGGCAAAGTCCTGACTGACGTTGGTTACCTGCACGTCACTGCCCTGCAGGTTTTTGTTCAGGTGCCACCAGTCACGGTTAAACGAACCTATACCGGTGACCACCCAGAAGCGCTCGTCGTCCATACGAGCCACGGTCAGGTCAGCTTCAATGCCGCCCCGTGTATTGAGCCATTGCGTATAGACCAGCTTGCCCACAGGTACGTCTATATCAGCGGCACTAATATGCTGCAAACTGGCCAGGGCATCTTTGCCTGTGACGGCAAATTTGCCAAACGAAGACATATCCACCATACCCACACTGTTACGCATGGCCATATGTTCAGCTGCATAGTTAGCAAACCAGTTTTGGCGCTTATAGCTATACTCGTATGCTGGCTTTTGGCCGGGCTTGGCAAACCAGTTAGGCCGTTCATAGGCACCAACTTCACCAAAGCAGGCGCCTGCATCGGTAAGGGCCTGATGGATGGGCGATAATTGCTTGTTACGGGCTGTATGATACTGGTAAAAAGGCCAGTGCATGGCATAGGTATGCCCCAGAGCTTCGGGAATACGTTCTTGTACATAGTCATCGGTACGCTGCGCAGGATGATGGCGGCGCACATCACAATCGGTAATATCACCGGACGGATAACCATCAATTATCCAGTCGGCCATAAGCTTGCCCATACCGCCACCGGCACCAATACCCTTGGAGTTCATGCCACAGGCTACCCAGAAGTTATCCAGTTCTGGTGTTGGGCCCAACAGGTGCAGGTTATCGGCGGTAAAACTTTCCGGGCCATTAAACCAGGTGCGAATACCGACTTCGCCCAGAGTGGGAAAGGTCTCCAGACCTCGCATCAGGTATTCTTCGATATGCTCCATATCGCATTCAAACTGATCAAAACAGAAATCTTCGGCAATGCGACTCATGGGCAGGCCCTTGGCATTGTGCTCAAACCAGCCCACCAGCATTTTACCGGCATCTTCCTTAAAGTAGACGCCCTTGTCGAAGTCACGTAATACCGGGCGTGGTGTCAGGTCGTTGATTTCTTCTGTCACCACATAGAAGTGTTCGCAGGCATAAAGGGGTAAATCAATGCCCAGATCCTGCGCAAAATCACGGGACCAAAGCCCACCGGCCAGTACCACCTTGTTGGCCATAATGGTACCTTGATCGGTACGCACGCCCACGGCCTGACCATGTTCTACGATGATATCTTCAACCTTGGTGTTTTCCTGAATCAAAGCGCCACCCATGCGGGCACCCTTGGCCAGAGCCATGGTGGTATCAATGGGATTGGTTTGGCCATCTTTGGCGATATAGAGGCAGCCAATAACGCCATCAGTATTAATACCAGGGTAGATTTCCTGCAAGCGTGCATTGCTGATAAATTCCGACTCGACACCAAAAGCGGCACCCATGGAGGCGGTACGACGCAGTTCTTCCATACGCTCTTCAGTACGCGCCATGGACAGGCTGCCGATACGTTTGTAACCTGTAGCCTGGCCGGTTTCTGCTTCCAGGCTGGCATAGAGTTCATGGCTGTACTCAGCCAATTTGGTGAGCGTAGGGGTGGGCCATAACATGCTTACCAGACCAGCAGCATGCCAGGTAGTGCCGCAAGTCAGTTGCTTGCGTTCCAGTACCACCACATCTTTTACCCCCCGTTTGGTCAGATGGTAGGCAATGGAACAACCAGCGATACCACCACCGATAATAACCACTTCAGCTTTTTTGGGCAAAGCAATACTCATAAGTATAATCCTGTTTGTTATGTCGGTCAGATGTAGGTCAACATAGTCGGGTTAAAACCCGACACATAAATGTAATCGAAAATTGCCTTGATCAGGCGCGTAGTTTTGCGTTGTCTGGATCGTAGGCCGCATCTATCTCAACGTGGCAGTGACGCCTGCCCAGAGACGTTTCTACGGTTAATCTGGTTCCTGCCTGCGCATGCTCGGGTGTTACATAGGCAAAAGCCAGGCTCTTGCCCACGCGAAAACCATAAGCACCGCCGGTGATAATGCCGGTTAGTTTGCCGTTGGCAAATACGGCTTCGTTGCCAAAACATTCGGCGGGTACAGCATCATCAAATACCAGATAGGCCAACTGCATGCTGATACCGTCAGCCTGACGCTGACGTATATTATCGGCGCCAATAAAGTCACGGCTAAGGTCAAGAAAGCGTTCCATGCCAGCTTCGAGGCCGGAAATTTCTTCGGTAAACTCATGGCCATAGGCACGATAGGCTTTTTCCATACGCATAGAGTTAAAGGCGCGACTGCCAAAGTTGCGCAGCCCTAATGGTTCACCAAATTCCATCAGCGATTCATAAATAGAAATCAACTGCCAGACGGGCATATGCAGCTCCCAGCCTAGTTCACCAGCGTAGGATACGCGCATGGCGAATACCGGGGCCGAATCCAGTTGTATCGTTTTACAGGACAACCAGGGGAAGGCACTATTGGACAGGTCTTCCATAGTGATCTGTTGCAAGATATCACGGGCCTTGGGTCCGGTTAGCAGCAAGCCGCCCCAGCTTTCGGTAATATCTTCGATGTGTACATTCAGATCGCCTTGATGCCATTGCAGCCATTGATAATCTTTGATTTGTGAGCCAATGGCACCCATCAGTAAAAATTCATTGTCACTGATACGGCTAATGGATTGCTCCGCCATAATGCCCCCCTTGGGGGCGTGGAACAGGGTTAAGCCAATGCGGCCATTCTTTTGTGGCAGCTTGTTACAGGACAACTGATCCAGAAATGCGTAGGCGTCAGGGCCGGTTATACGGAATTTGGCGCTACCACTTAGATCGGTAATGCCACAGGCCTCTTGCACCGCAGCACATTCGGCGGCGACGATTGGGTGGGCTTCATTATGGGCCCAGCTTTCACTTTCGCTCTGTACTTGCGCCGTGTGGAACCAGGCTGGTTTTTCGTAGCCAGCCGTAACAAAGTGTTCAGCTCCGGCTTGTTGCATGACGACATGCAGTGGGCTGGTACGAATGGGGCGGCCATGGGGGCGGTTTTCTGTAGGGGCTGCGCTGGAGTACATGCGCTCATAGGATTCGATAGCCCGGGTGATACAGTAGTTTTTATCAGCCCAGGGGCCAAAGCGGCGGCTGTCAAGGCTGGCCATATTAAGTTCAGTTTGGCCATGTACCATCCATTGGGCCATATACTTGCCTATGCCTCCCTGAGCAATGCCGATAGAGGCTCCGGAGAGCATCCAGAAGTTGCGTACTTCGGCGGCTGGACCACACAGGAAATTGTCGTCTGGTGTATGAGTAATGGCGCCATTAATTATCGTGCGCACACCCACTTCGGCAAAATAGGGGGCCAGGTCCATACAGCGATCCAAAAACGGCATAATGCGCTCCAGATCACCTTCAAACAGGCCGCGGTCAAAGGACCAGTCCATGCCCCTCAGAGCCCAAGGCTTGGCGCCTCGGGTTTCATAGGGCCCTACCAGAAAGCCATTGCCTTCCTGACGAATATAGGAGGCTGCCCAGGAATCACGTACCACAGGCAGTTCACGGGTCAGCTTGGCCAATTCCGGGTGATCATCGGTAACTAGATACTGATGTTCCACATTCACCAGTGGCACATGCACACCCACCATAGCACCCACTTCAGGCGCAAAACAGCCGCCACAGTTGACCACATGTTCGGCGACAATGGTGCCTTTCTCGGTGATCACTTCAAATTCACCGTTATCCATCACATTGATGTCAATAACACGGTTAAAGCGGCTTATGGTGGCCCCGGCTTCGCGGGCTAGCTGACCTAATGGCATAATGACAGAAGTGGGGTCGACATGGCCATCGTTGGGTGTATGTAAAATGGCTCTAGCATTAGGAAAAGTCATTACCTGAGCTATATCAGCGGCTTCTTCTTTGGACACCCAATTCATTTCGCAACCAATATTGGCGGCCCTGCTTTTGATATTACGGAACCATTGTTCTTCTACTTCAGAATAAGCAACACGCAGGGAACCTGTGGTATGAAAACTGGATGGTAACCCCGTCTTAGCGGGTAAAATCTTGTCATACAGTTCAATGGTGTAGTCGTGAATTTTGGACAGGGTATGGTTGCCGTTAAAGTTTGGGCATAAGCCGGCGGCATGCCAGGTGGAACCACTGGTTAATTCGCCTTTTTCTACCAGTACGATATCAGTCCAGCCTTCTTCGGTCAGATGGTAAGCCAGGTTAACGCCGAGGGAACCACCACCAACAATAACAACGCGAGCGTGTGAGGGTAAAGACATAGTACAACTCCTTGGTTTTATTCTGCGCGGCCAATCTGGGCTCGGCTAATGCGAATATTGAAGGCTTTACGGATGGCCATATCGGTAGCATCATCCACGTGCATCGGAAAATGCTCGGCCAGAATTTTTTCTTTTAAAGCAATAGCCTTATCCAGCAATACTGGTTTGTTGGCTTCTTGCCATTGATTGGGGCTAAGGCGGTCACCCAATTGTGGATAGATATATTCGCTCTGCATAACCTGCAGAGTTTGGCTGGAGCCCAGATAGTGGCCCTTGTTATTTAAACAGACATCTTTTATCACAGCAAAGCCAAGGGCTTCTTCGTTCACCTGTAACCCCTTAGTCATGCGCAGGCAAGCGCCAAGTACATCATTATCCATCAACAGGCTTTCCGGACAAACCCCCATCAGGCTGGCATACATGCCTGCGGCTTCATATACCACATTGGCTCCGGCCATGGCCGCTGCTCCAGCGGTATAGGCGCGCTCGGCACCGGCTTGAAAATCGGGTAATTTGGCATCCGTCATGCCACTGGCTGTGCCAGTTGGCAGATCAAAATAATTACCCATTTGTACGCAGGCAGCTGACAAGATACCTTGCTCTGGTGAGCCGCCACTCATGGCCCCTGTGCGCAGGTCCGAAACAAATGGCCAGGTACCAATAATAGCTGCTGCGCCGGGTTTGATAGCATTGACATAGACCAGCCCCCCCAGGCACTCCGCCCAGGCTTGGGATACGGCACCGGCCAGTAAGGCAGGAGAGGTGGCTCCGGCCTGACCTGCAGATAGCAGTAGAATGGGCATACCACCTTCTACACCCACCCGCAGGCATTCCAGAGACTCTTCAGCAAAAGTCATAGGTGGCACCACAAAGCAGTTGGACATGGAAACAAAAGGCCGTGCGCGCCACTGTTGTTCACTACCGGCAACCATATGCAGCATCTGCAAACCTTCAGCCACATGGGCCGCATCGGTAAAACTGGTACCAATATGTTTACTGGTACCCATAACGGCTTCATAAAGGGTATTTAAATCCAGTTCCCGCGGGTCAGTAATGTCACGTAATACACAGGTACGCTGGAACATATGGATATGTTCGCATTGATCAGTAATGCGCGCCATATTATAGAGGTCAGAGGTAATGGGATCGCGATAACTATTGGTAGAGGGATCGGCAATATGCACCGCAGCCCCAGCCGTAGAGAAGTGCACTCTCTGGCCACTTAATTCAAGGTCATGCTTAGGGCTGATACCATGCAAAGTAAGGTTACGCTGGGCCGTTTGTATGGTACGTTCTACCAGTTCGCGAGGCATCCGCAGGCGCCCGTCTTCTCCCAGTTCTGCTCCAGCAGCCACGCAGGCTGTAATACAATGTGGCGTAGCACGGGCAAAACCGATTTCAGCCAAAATACGGTAGGCATTATCAGCTATTGCTGCCATATCGTCAGGCTTAAGTGGTGTATAACTGCCACCAACTTCTCCCGCACGAACGGGTTTTATCTCTTCAGCAAGGGGCGCTTGCCGTTCTGCTAAACGGGCAGAGCGACCGCCAGATCTGCGAGCCATATGATTATCCTATAGCTAAAGACCTTCGCACAATGTGGCCCTGTGGTGGTTTTCAAAACGTACTTTTGCGTGCGTTTTTGCCTTGTCACAGGAAAAAATCCCGGCTCGTGCAAAGCTCTCTGTTAGTGTTTTTATTCTTGCCTTGGCCTCATGCTATCAGGGCAATATTTATCAGGCTTATAGTCGCGATTTTTGGCGTTACTTGCAATTGATAATTTTTTAATTTGATATTAGAATTTCTAATCATCAATAATAATAAAGTCCAAGCCTGTGGCTCGCAAACTACCCCCATTAAATAGCCTTCGTGCCTTTGAAGCAGCTGCTCGTCATTTAAGTTTTACTCGTGCTGCTGATGAATTGTGTGTAACCCAGGCAGCGGTGAGCCACCAAGTAAAGTCTTTGGAAGACCATCTGGATAAGGCTTTGTTTATTCGATCCCCGCGTAAATTGCAGTTAACAGAATATGGTCAGCGTTTGTTGCCGGTGTTGGTGGAGAGTCTGGATAATATAGCCGATGTTATCAAAGACCTGCAACTGGAAGAGTCGCGGGGCATGGTCAAGATACGTTTGGCACCATCTTTTTCTGCTAAGTGGTTATCTCCCAAGTTGATGGATTTCTGGCATCAGTACCCTGAGGTCAGCTTATCCATGTACCATGGCAAGCAGGCCGTCGATTTTGTCCGTGAAGATATCGACTTGGCGGTGACTTATGGGCGTGGTTATTGGCCCGGTGTGGAGTCGTATCCCATTATGAAACTGGATTACTTTCCCGTGGCCAGTCCTGAGTATCTGGCTAGCCGTCCACCTATCCGGGCCTATGAGCAAATGGCTGAATATTATCTGTTACACGATGGTGATCATGAGTCTTGGTTGGCCTGGTATCGTCAGGTAGGGCTACCTGATATAACCTTGAAGAGCGGTTATATTTTTGATGATACCAATGTGCTTATTCAAGGAGCCATTGATGGCCAAGGCTTTGCCTTGTGTTCCAGCCAGTTTGTTAGCGATCATTTGCAGTCAGGCAGGTTGGTAAAAGTGTTTGAGGAAACTCTGGAAACCGATTATGCCTATTATGTATGCTGTCCACCCAGCCATTTAAAACGCCCCGGGGTGTGTGAATTTAGGGATTGGATGGTGGCTCAATCTGAGCTAACAGCATAATTGCGACCAATGGAACAGGCGCAGATGCGGCTTAGGCGGGTAAAGGAATAACCGGTTTGTTGATGCCAGTCATTAAACAGGGCCTGCACTTTTTTCTGATCACGCTGACTGGTGGGATGTTCGGCGATATCCAAACCGGCATCGCGCAAGCACATGCTGACATCACCTGTTAGCAAATAGGCGTCTACCCCCATATTGCGCAGCATACGCGGGCCGCTCATGCCTCCCAGACGTGAACCGTGTTTTTTCAAGTGTTGGCAAAGGCCTAGAAAATTCTCGTGGGGCCAGTCGGCTACCATGCTGGCGAAACTGCCATACTCTTGCTGTTGATCATAAATATACAGGGCGTTGGCAAATACGCTGTTGATTTTTTGATAATTACGCACAATGCGTTGGTCTTTGCCCATAGCCTCCACCTGTTCAGGGCTTAACAGCAACAGTTTTTCTGGGTCAAAGCTCAAAAATACACTCTCAAATGCAGGCCATTTTCTGTCAATAACGCGCCATACAAAACCGGCTTGAAAGACGACCTTGGCCATCATGGAAAGATAGCGGTGATCTTGTAATTGTTGCAGTTGCGAGGCTGGAATAGGTTCCTCCAGACGCTCTGCCAAGCCCTCTGGACTGCCGTTGCGGTTCAGTGCCCGGTTGTAAATTGGGGTGAAGTCGATGCGCATACAGGTCTCCTGCCCAGTTGGAATCGCCACTGCTAAATGCAGATTGCTAACTAGTATAGCAAGTGCTGAGCGTTACTTGACATAATTTAAGGGTACCTTGGTGCTGTCAATAACCTTGCGCATAACAAACGCTGACTTAACGCCACTAACACCTTCAATCCGAGTGATCTTGCCCAGCAACAAGTCATGATAACTATCCATATCCGGCACTGATACCTTTAATTGATAGTCGGCTTCGTGGCCGGTAATAATATAGCACTCGGTTACTTCCGGAAATTGACTGATAGTGCTTTCAAAGCACTGAAAACGCTCAGGAATATGTTTGTCCATGCTGATATGCAAAATAGCAGTGAGATGGAGGTTTACCGCTCGTTCGTTAACCCGTACCACCTTATCACGTATAACACCGTTGTCTTCCAGTTGTCTGACACGACGTGAACAGGGTGCAGGAGTGAGCCCAACACGTTCAGCTAATTCATGATTGGAAAGACTACCGTTGGCCTGCAACTCGTGCAGAATATTAATATCAAACTTGTCCAGTCGCATAGTTTGTACCTGCTGTTATATAGGAGATGGTCCTGATCATATTCTGATATTAATAAAATTGCTTAAAATAAGCAATTATTAACTAATTATTGCTTAAAAATAGAATATAGGGCTGATTTAGATAAGATATTGCGCTAAATCCTTGTTATACTATGGTTAGACTTTGCAAACTTTTATTCTGCACAGGACAAAACCATGTTTGATTATCGTAAATATAGTGCTTTTCAGCCCGTTGCCTTGCCCGACCGTAGTTGGCCAGATAACACCATTACTCAGGCTCCAGACTGGTGTAGTGTTGACTTGCGCGATGGTAATCAGGCCCTGGTCAACCCCATGAATGTGGAGCAGAAAACTCGCCTGTTTAACTTGCTGGTGAGATTGGGCTTTAAAGAAATTGAGGTTGGTTTCCCATCAGCGTCCAAACCCGATTTTGACTTTGTGCGCAAGATTATCGATGAGGGTTTAGTGCCCGATGACGTTACTTTGCAAGTATTGACTCAGGCGCGTGAGGTGTTGATTAAGCGTACCTACGAAGCCTTGTCTGGCTGCAAGAAAGCTGTTATTCATGTCTACAATTCCACTTCCACAGTGCAACGCCAGCAGGTATTTGGTCAGGATATGGATGGTATTAAAGCAATTGCTGTACAAGGGGCCAAATGGGTGGAGCAGTATGCAGCCCAGCACCCTGATACCGAGTGGGCCTTTGAGTATTCCCCCGAGAGTTTTACAGGCACTGAGCTAGACTATGCCGTAGAAGTTTGTGATGCGGTTATCGAAGTATGGCAACCGGAAGGCGGCCGTGAAGTGATTATCAACCTGCCTTCGACAGTAGAAATGTCTACGCCTAATGTGTTTGCTGATCAGATTGAATATTTCTGTCGCCATCTGGCCAAGCGCGAGCATGTGCGTATTTCTTTGCACACCCATAATGATCGTGGTTGTGCTGTTGCTGCGGCAGAGCTGGGTTTGATGGCAGGTGCTGACCGTGTGGAAGGTACTTTAATGGGCAATGGTGAGCGGACAGGTAATACGGATATTGTTGCCATGGCTATGAACCTGTATTCACAGGGTGTGGATCCAAAACTCGATTTGAGCAATATTGTTGATATTATTGAAGTTGTGGAAAGCTGCACAGAAATTGCTGTTGGCCCTCGTCATCCCTGGGCTGGAGAGTTGGTTTACACGGCCTTCTCGGGTAGCCATCAAGATGCCATTCGCAAGTCGGTAAAATACCATCAGGATCACCAGAAACCCAAGTGGGATGTGGCCTACCTGCCCATTGATCCCCGTGATATTGGTCGTGAATATGAGGCTGTGGTGCGCATTAACAGCCAAAGTGGCAAGGGTGGTGTCGCTCTGGTACTGGAACGTGATTACAGCATTGACTTGCCCAAGTGGATGCATATGTCCTTAAGTCGGGTGGTACAGGGCGCGACCGAAGCCACAGGTATGGAAATTTCGCCAGCCAATATATTCACCCTTTATCAGCAGAACTTTGTTGATGTGGCTGATGCCTGGGCTTTGCAAGACTATGGTATGCAAAAGCATGCCGACAATATTACTGCCAGCTTTAGCTTTGGTGGGCAGCAGTTGCAAGGGCAGGGCCATGGTGCACTGGAAGCCTTGAGTGCGGCTTTGCAGGCGCGCTTTGGTTGTACTCTGGAAGTGAGCCATTATGACCAACATGCCCTAATGAATGCGGGTACTGAATCTATGGCTCAGGCTTGTATTGAGGTGGAAGTTAATGGTGACTTCTTTGCTGCCGTGGCGGTTGCTGAAGACACTACCCAGGCCACTTTGCAGGCGATGCTAACCGCGTTTAGCCGCAGTGCGGTGGCCATTGCGGCGGCGGCCTAGGCTGTAGGTCGGATTTTAACCCGACCCACATGTAAAATATGCATTAACATCTGACCAACACCATAACACTATTTGGTCTTTGCTTTAGAACCTGTTTTTTGTTTGGCTGGCGTAGGACTGCGTTGTTTACCAGCTGATTTTTTGCCGGCTGATTTTTTTCTACCTGCTTTGCTCTTTTTGGTCTTGCTGGCTATCTTGGGCTCCGCCTTTTGTGGCTCCAGACCGGGTATTTGTGTACGGGGCAAAGCTTGTTGCAGATAGCGTTCAATACGGCCCAGATTAGGCCAGTCCATAGCGTCAACCACCGACCAGACAGTGCCGGCATCATGCTCACGCCCGCTGCGTCCGGCGCGGTGTACATAGGTATCTGCTTTGGCTGGCAGATAAATATTGATAACGTGACTAAGAGAGGGTATATCCAAACCCCGGCAGGCCAGATCGGTAGTAATAAGCATTTTATTCCAGCCTCGGCGCAGATCTTTTATTTGCTGGTTGCGGGCACTTTGTTTTATGTCGCCGTGTAAGCCGGTGCAGCGAATACCCAACTGTCTTGCGATGGTTAGCCACTTCTCTACCTGCTTGCGGCTGTTTACAAAAACCATGGCTTGATTGATATCTTTAGCCTGTAATAAGGTTTCTATTAGCTGTTGCTTATGCTCATCGTTGTCAGCTTGAAAAATACTGTGTTGGATATTGCCAGCCAGTTGGCGTGGTGCTTCTATGGTGATGGTAGTGGCTTGTTCATGCAGTAAATTGCCAGCAAAAGTTTGAATTTTGTCGCCTTCCAAAGTAGCAGAGAACATCAAAGTTTGATGTTGACGTTGCACTAACTTTGCCACCTTGTTGATGGGATCGATAAAACCCAAATCCAGCATACGGTCAGCTTCGTCAATGACCAGCATCTGCACCTGACTAATATCCAGCCAATTCCGCTCCACCAATTCCAGCAACCGTCCAGGTGTGGCTACCAAACAATTGCGCTGTTGTTGCTCGGTAATTGCGGCGTGCTGTTGACCTAGGGGAATGCCGCCCACAATAAGCAGGTTGCTCAGGCCTGAACCCTGCATTAGCTGTTGTATCACTTTCTGGGTTTGCTGAGCCAACTCCCGGGTAGGGCTAAGAATCAACACTTGCGGGCTGTCACTTAGATGCTGTCGGGTTTGGGTATCCAGCAGATGTTGCACTGCAGGCAAGGCAAAAGCCAGGGTTTTGCCAGTACCTGTGGGAGCGCAAGCTAACAGGTCTTGCCCGTCCATAGCCACAGGAATAGCTTGTGCCTGAATGGGTGTGGGTGCAGCCAATTTCATGGCAGCGAGGTTGGCAATCAATTCCAGATCGATGGGCAGGTCTATAAAGGACATAGTGGGCTTAGTTGGCCTGTAGAGTGTCATTGCTAAAGGAGTGCTATCATACAGGAAAAACAGGATAAAAAATTGACTAGATAGTTAGATATTTATTTTCAAAAAAAAGTCAGTTCTGTTAACCTGCGCCGTTGGGCGCGTAAAAAATGTTCAGCTTGCTGACGCCCGGCAAGTTAAACTTGGCTGAAATTATCGGCCCGCACAATGGAAGCACCATGAGAATAGATAACGATACCAAACTTGACTACAAAGATGTATTAATCCGCCCCAAGCGTAGTACCTTGGCTTCGCGTAAAGAAGTTGATTTACAGCGGCAGTTTTGCTTTCGTAATTATCAGCCTGCAGCCACGGCTGGTGCCGAGCAGTCAACGCAGTATGAGGGCGTGCCTATAATGGCCGCTAATATGGATGGTGTGGGTACCTTTGAGATGGCTGACAAACTGGCCACAATGGGTTTGTTCACCTGTTTGGTAAAGCATTATCCAATTGATCAATTGGTAGCATTTTTTAATGAGCCCGATACCATGCGCACTCATCATGTGGCTTATTCCATGGGCATTACTGCCAAGGATTTTGCCAAATTCGAGCAAGTATATAAGCAGGTAGGTTGCCAGCTAAAATTTGTTTGTGTTGATGTGGCAAATGGTTATTCAGAGCGCTTTTCTGAATATATCAAACAATTACGCGATGGGTTTCCTCATATTGTGATTATCGCCGGTAATGTTGTTACTGGTGAAATGACGGAAGAATTATTGCTTTCCGGGGCAGATATTATCAAGGTTGGTATTGGCCCCGGTAGTGTTTGTACCACTCGTATTCAGACTGGTGTGGGTTATCCGCAATTATCTGCCCTGATTGAATGTGCCGATGCGGCCCATGGTTTGGGTGGTCATATTATTGCCGATGGTGGTTGCACTTGTCCGGGGGATGTAGCCAAGGCCTTTGCAGGTGGTGCCGACTTTGTGATGTTGGGCGGTATGCTGGCGGGCCATAATGAAGGTGGTGGTGAGGTGATTAGGCGTTACTATCAAAGTAACGAAGTCGCTCACACAGATGGTGCCTGGCAGCCAGTCATTGAAGAACGCAAGTTCGTACAATTTTATGGTATGAGCTCGGAAGCGGCTAACACCAAGCATTTTGGTGGCCTGAAAGAATATCGTTCGTCTGAGGGGCGAGAGGTACTGGTGCCCTACCGTGGCGAAGTAGCAATCACTGTGCAAGACCTCTTGGGTGGTGTGCGCAGTACCTGCACCTACGCTGGAGCTAACAGCCTGAAACAACTGTCCAAGTGCACAACCTTTGTGCGCGTAGGTATGCAGTTTAATGGTGTCTATGCCAACCAGTAATCGTCTTGCTGTAGTCTTGTGGCGCTTCTTTAGTGCACATTTAATGGCCTTGTGGTAGGTCTCTTAGATGTAATTTTGTCGCATATAGACATGCGCGCGTTTTTGCATCTATCATACTAGCCGCTTTATAAAAGTGGCCCCTAAATACTAATTTTTGGGGCGTTTTACACACTGTTGTAATTAGAGAGATACATGTCTACTGATAACCAGCAATCACCAGTTGTACGCCTGCATCCGGGGCGCGGTGTTAATAAGTCGCGTAAGCATTTACGCGGGCGTCAGGTTGATGGCAAAGCACTGGATGAGGTGCGTGCACTATTGGCTGAGAGGCCTCGTCAACGTGATCTTCTCATAGAATTTTTACACCTTATTCAAGATAAATTTGGTTATCTTTCGGCGCCACATTTGGCAGCCTTAGCGCAGGAAATGGGCTTGCCTATGGCTGAAGTGTACGAATGTGCCACATTTTATGCCCATTTTGATGTGGTCAAGGAAGGTGAATTGCCACCACCTGCTGTTACCGTGCGTGTGTGTGATAGTTTAAGTTGTCAGTTGGCGGGAGCCGAACAGGTTAAATCTGCCTTGCTAGCGGGTACCAACCCGGCTCAAGTGCGGGTTCTTAATGCACCTTGCATGGGGCGTTGTGATACGGCACCAGTAGCAGAAGTAGGTCATTATCATGTTGATTATGCCAGTGCCGACAAAATTAAGTCAGCCATCGACAGTAAGCATTTCCATCCTGAAATTCCAGACTATCTGAGTTATGAAGATTATGTGGCTGATGGTGGTTATAAATTGTTAAAGCAGTGCCTTGCCGGTGCTTATAGTTGGGAAGATATTCAGGCTGTTCTGGGTGATGCCAACTTAAAAGGTTTGGGTGGTGCTGGTTTCCCCACGGCCATGAAATGGAAGTTTGTGCGGCAGGAACCCCAACCCCGTTATGTTGCTATTAATGGTGATGAAGGTGAGCCAGGTACGTTTAAGGACCGCAGTTATCTGGAAGCCGACCCGCACCGATTTATTGAAGGTGTGCTAATCAGTGCCTGGGCAGTGGAAGCGGAAGCGGCTTATATTTATTTGCGTGATGAGTATCCTGCAGCGCGTCAGATTTTACTTAATGAAATTCAAAAGGTAGTGGCAGCCGGTTTGGCGCCAGCAGGTGGTATTCATTTGCGGCGCGGCGCTGGGGCCTATATCTGTGGTGAAGAATCGGCCATGATCGAATCGCTGGAAGGCAAACCCGGTATGCCACGCCACCGTCCACCCTTTGTTGCTCAGGTGGGTCTGTTTGGTCGCCCCACGCTGGTAAATAATGTAGAAACCGTATTTTGGATTCGCACCCTGTTTGACAAGGGCGCTGAATGGTTTGCTGCTCATGGGCGTAATGGTTCCAAGGGCTTGCGCAGTTACTCTGTTTCTGGTCGGGTAAAAAATCCAGGCGTAAAGCTGGCTCCTGCCGGTATCAGCATGCAAGAACTGATGGACGAATACTGTGGTGGTATGGCAGATGGGCACCGCTTTAAGGGGTATTTGCCTGGCGGTGCTTCAGGCGGTATTTTGCCAGCCGGAATGGCCGACATTCCACTGGATTTTGGCACTTTACAGCCGTATGGCTGTTTTATTGGTTCGGCAGCGGTCGTGGTACTGTCAGAGCAGGACAATATGCGTGATGTGGTGGTTAATTTACTCAAATTCTTTGAAGATGAGAGCTGTGGCCAATGCACGCCATGCCGAGTAGGTACCCAGAAGATGGTGGACTTGTTGCAACGCCCTGATTGGGATGAAGCCCTGTTACAAGAGCTAAGCAGCACCATGTGTGATGCCTCGATTTGTGGTTTGGGTCAGGCCGCATCCAACCCGATAACCTCGGTATTAAAACACTTTGATACCGATTTGATCACCACTGATCTGTTGGCTAGTAACTAGGGGGGTAGACTGATGAGCAACACAACGATTGAATTTACCCTGGATGGTCACACAGTAGAAGCCCATGCTAATGAAACTATTTGGCAGGTGGCCAAGCGTTACGGCGAAACCATCCCTCATCTATGCTACAAGCCTGACCCCGGTTATCGTGCTGACGGCAATTGTCGTGCCTGTATGGTAGAGATTGAAGGTGAGCGTACTTTGGCGGCTTCCTGTATGCGTAAGCCAAGTGCCGGTATGGTGATCAATAGTGCCACTTCCGAGCGCTCCCAGACAGCTCGTAAAATGGTGATGGAATTGCTGGCAACCGACCAGCCAGAGCGTGAGCAGTCGCCTGATAAGAGTTCCCATTTCTGGGCCATGGCTGATTTGTTGGCGGTGGATGCCACCCAGAGTCGCTTTGCCGAGACAGAAAAGCCGCAAGCCGATAATTCCAGCCATGCCATGCGGGTAAATCTGCAGTCCTGCATTAATTGTAATCTTTGTGTGCGCGCCTGCCGCGAAGTGCAGGTCAATGATGTTATTGGTATGGCTAATCGTGGGGCCGATGCCAAGGTGGTATTTGATTTTGATGATCCTATGGGTGAATCCACCTGCGTGAACTGTGGTGAATGTGTACAGGCCTGCCCCACAGGTGCCCTGATGCCAGCAGAGATCACCAGTGTTGAAGGTGTAGGTGACAGTGCCGATTATGATCGCAAGGTCGACAGTATTTGTCAGTACTGTGGTGTGGGTTGCCAATTAACCTACCATGTTAAAGATGATCGTATTATCTATGTTGAGGGTCGTGATGGACCAGCAAATCAGAACCGGCTATGTGTGAAGGGCCGCTTTGGCTCCGATTATATACACCACGGTGATCGCCTGACCAAACCGTTAATACGTATCCCGGGTGCGCGTAAGGGTATTTATGGTGATTTTGATCCTGCCAAGCCATTAACCCATTTCCGCGAAGCCAGTTGGCAGGAAGCCCTGGACTTTGCTGCAGGCGGCTTAAAACGCTTGCGTGATGAGGAAGGTAAGCAAACCCTAGCTGGTTTTGGCAGTGCTAAAGGCTCTAACGAGGAAGCTTATTTATTCCAGAAGCTGGTGCGTACCGGCTTTGGTACCAATAATGTGGACCACTGTACCCGCTTGTGTCATGCCTCATCGGTGATGGCCTTGCTGGAAGGCTTGGGGTCGGGTGCTGTTTCGGCTTCCTTTATGCAGGCCAAAAACGCCGAAGTCATTGTGATCACCGGCTCCAACCCTACCAATAATCACCCTGTGGCGGCAACCTTCTTTAAGCAGGCAGCCAAGCGTGGGGCGAAGATTATCGTGGTGGATCCGCGTGGTTTGGTGATGAAGAAGTATGCCACCCATATGGTGCGCTTTAATCCCGGCAGTGACGTCAGTTTCTGGAATGCAGTGATGCATGTGGTGGTGACTGAAAAACTGTATAACCAGTCCTATATAGACACCATGACGGTTGGTTTTGCGGCCTTAAAAGAGCATGTAAAGCACTATACGCCGGAAGCCATGTCGGCTATCTGCGGGGTAGCACCGGATATGATTCGTGAAGTGGCGCGCCTCTATGCAACTTCCAAAGGCTCCATGATTTTCTGGGGTATGGGTGTATCCCAGCATGTACACGGCACTGACAATGTGCGGGCCATGATTTCTTTGGCCTTGATGACCGGGCAAATTGGTCGTGAGGGCACCGGTCTGCATCCGCTACGCGGGCAAAACAATGTACAAGGCGCTTCCGATGCGGGTTTGATCCCCATGATGTACCCTGATTATAAGAAGGTGAATGTCGGTGACGTACAGGCGCGTTTTGAAGCCCTGTGGGGCGCTGAACTGGATGACAAGCCCGGTTTAACCGTGGTGGAAACCATGGATGCTATCCATGACGGCGTGATTAAGGGTATGTATATTGAAGGGGAAAATCCGGCCATGTCTGACCCGGATTTAAACCACGCCCGTGCGGCTCTGGCTAAATTGGAGCACTTGGTGGTACAGGACCTGTTTGTCACCGAAACGGCTATGTATGCCGATGTGGTGTTGCCTGCTGCGGCCTGGCCAGAGAAAGACGGTACTGTGTCCAATACCAATCGTCAGGTGCAAATGGGCCGTCAGGCCGTATCGCCACCGGGAGATGCACGTCAGGACTGGTGGATTATTCAGGCAATTGCTCAGCGTATGGGGCTGGATTGGCAGTATACCCATCCCAAAGATATATTTAACGAGATGAAGCAGGCTATGGCCAGCCTGAATAACTTGACCTGGGAACGACTGGAAACGGAAGAGTCTGTTACCTACCCATGCCCGGCCGCAGACCACCCCGGTAATGATATTGTCTTTACCGACGCCTTCCCTATTGAGGGAGGCAAGGGTAAATTTGTGCCAGCCGATATTGTTGACCCGGATGAGCGTCCGGATGATGATTATCCCGTTATACTGACCACTGGTCGCCAGTTAGAACATTGGCATACGGGTTCCATGACTCGCCGCGCTCCAGTATTGGATGCTCTGGAACCCTCTGCCGTGGCAACCTTGTGCCGTTCTGAACTGGATAAGATTGGTGCCAAGGCCGGTGATATGATCCGTGTATCGACCCGGCGGGGCAGCATCGAGCTATTAGCGCGAGAAGATGTTGATATGCCAGAGGGTCTGATCTTTATTCCGTTTGCCTATGTAGAAGCGGCCGCTAACGAGCTGACTAACCCCGTATTAGACCCAGTAGGCAAAATACCGGAATTTAAATTCTGTGCTGCCAAATTGGAATTGGCTTAAAACACATAAGCAATCAGCAAATATAAATAGGGGCGAACAGTATTATCAGCCCCTTTTTTTATGCCCTTGTTATTTTATCTTTTAGGTTCAAAATAGAGACAACACTAGAATATTCGGTAAAATAAACCGATACACTAGCCATTTTACAATGTTTCTGCTTGATATAAAGGAATGAACGCATTATGGACACTCTGGTTTCTGCAGCTTGGCTATATAAGCATTTGCACCAAGCTGATCTAAAAATCGTCGATGCTTCCTGGTATTTACCAACTGCGCAAAGGGAGCCACAGGCTGAATATTTAACGGCTCATATTCCCGGTGCGGTATTTTTTGATCTTGATAAGTGCAGCGCAGACAGCCCATTGCCCCATATGCTGCCCAGTGCCCCACAGTTTGCTGATTATATGGCTCAGTTGGGCATTAACAGCAATGATCGGGTACTAGTCTATGATAGCCATGGGCTCTTTTCTGCAGCCCGGTTATGGTGGATGCTGGGCCTGTTTGGCAGTCAACAGGTAGCCATACTTAATGGTGGGCTAAAGGCCTGGCAGAAGGCCGGTTATCCATTAACCAGCGGTGCAGAAGATGTGTCTCTCGGGCAGTATCAGGCGCAACCTGATACCAGCCGTATAGCCAGTCCTGACTATGTGCTGGATGCTCTGTTACAAAGTGATATTGCCGTGCTCGATGCCCGCCCTGAAGCGCGTTTTAACGGCACAGAACCCGAGGCCAGAGCCGGCCTGCGCAGTGGCCATATTCCCGGTTCTTATAATATGCCCTTTACCCGTTTGCAACGTGACGGCGCTCTCTTGCCCGTTGCTGAGCTAAAAGCCGAACTGGCAGATTATCTGCATAAACGCGAAATTATTACCACCTGTGGCTCAGGGGTTACCGCGGCAGTTATTGTATTGGCCCTGCATCTATGCGGTTATAGTAATGCTAAGCTCTATGATGGTTCCTGGGCTGAATGGGGTGGGCGGTTGGATCTGCCGGTGGCGGTAAGTTAACCAGCCCATGTCCTTAATATGCGGCAGCCCAGTCTATGGTAATTAACCTAAGATATTCTTATAGCTTGGCTATTTAAGCGCCTTTATAAAAGCTTACAAAGGTATTTTTTGAGTTGCCTGAATTAATCTTAGTATATACCAATAACAAGGGTAGAAATTTGGTAAAGGGGTAGCAGGGTAAATAGAAAGAGCTATTTCAGTTTTACTAAACAAAAAAACAGGCAGGTCGCTCAAGACGACCTGCCTGCCATATGGTTAAGCCTAGCTTAATAGTTATTTATTACCCGCTGGCGCGTCTGCCAGAATGGCGTTTAGGGTAGCACTTGGGCGCATAACCTTTTTCACATCTTCACGGCGGGCGTGGAAGTAGCCTTTTATAGCTGATGCTGGCTGGCCCTGCACTTCGCTAAGTTCGGCAATAACCTGCTTTTCGGCCGCTTTCATGGCTTCGGCAAAGGGTTTAAACTTGGCTGCCAATGCCGTGTCCTCGTCCTGTGCGGCAATGGCTTGTGCCCAGTGAGTGCCCAGATAGTAGTGGCTGCCACGGTTGTCCAATTCACCCGTTTTACGCGACGGCGACTGGTTATTTTCCAGTAGTGTGCCTGTGGCCTGATCCAGGGTTTTGGCCAGAATGCCAGCCACCTTATTATCTTGCTTGATGCCCATATCTTCCAGAGATACGGCCAAGGCAAGGAATTCGCCCAGGGAGTCCCAGCGCAGGTGGTTTTCTTCCAGTACCTGTTGCACGTGCTTGGGGGCGGAACCACCAGCGCCAGTTTCATACATGCCGCCGCCTTTAAGCATGGGTACGATGGATAGCATTTTGGCGGAGGTGCCCAGTTCCATAATGGGGAACAGGTCGGTCAGATAGTCACGCAGTACGTTACCGGTAACGGAGATAGTATCGGAACCACGAATCATGCGTTCCATGGAGCGGCGCATGGCTTCTACATAGGTCATAATACGGATATCCAGACCTTCAGTGTCATGTTCGGCCAGATATTTCTCCACTTTGCTGATCAATTGGATGTCGTGTGGACGGTTACGATCTAGCCAGAAGATGGCGGGAGTATCAGACTGACGGGAACGGGTAACAGCCAGTTTAACCCAGTCACGCACAGGTTCGTCTTTGGTTTGGCAGGCGCGCCAAATATCACCTTGTGCCACTTCGTGAGACATCAATACTTCGCCAGTAGCGGCATTGACTACGCGCATAATGCCGGCTTCGGTTTCAAATGTTTTGTCGTGAGAACCGTATTCTTCGGCTTTTTTCGCCATCAGGCCCACATTGGGTACGGTGCCCATGGTGGTTGGATCAAAGGCGCCATTGGTTTTACAGAAGTTGATCATTTCCTGATAAATAGTGGCATAGGTGCTTTCTGGCATGACCGCCTTACAATCCTTGGGACGGCCGTCGGCTCCCCACATTTTGCCGCCATTTCGGATCATGGCAGGCATGGATGCATCGACAATCACATCGGAAGGTACATGTAAGTTAGTGATGCCTTTAACGGAGTCAACCATGGCCAGTTCTGGGCGGTGTTCGTAACAGGCATGAATATCTTCTTCAATTTCTTCCCGGAAGGAACGTGGTAGCTCCTGAATTTTTTCGTAAACGCTGCTTAAGCCGTTATTGGGGTTAACACCCAGTTTTTCGAACAGGGGGCCATATTTTTCAAATACTTCTTTGTAAAATACAGTAACGGCATGGCCAAAGACGATAGGATGGGAGACTTTCATCATGGTGGCCTTTACATGCAGTGACCACATAACCCCAGAATCTTTGGCATCTTCAATAGAGGCTTCCAGAAAATCACGCAGGGTCTGGACACTCATGCGCATAGAATCCATGATTTCGCCGGCTTCCAGGCTGAGCTCTTTTTTGACGGTAACCTCACCGTCGGCGTTAACATGCTCGATACGCACATCAGTAGCTTGAGCTACAGTTATGGATTGTTCAGCTGAGTAGAAGTCGCCGTCACGCATATAATCAGCGTGGGTGCGGGAGGCCATGCTCCACTTGCCCATCTTGTGAGGAAATTTGCGGGCAAAAGCTTTTACTGCACCTGGGGCACGGCGATCGGAGTTGCCTTCACGTAGTACGGGGTTGACAGCACTGCCCAGGATTTTGGAATAACGGGCATTGATAGCTTGCTCTTCCTCGGTGCTCGGATTTTGAGGATAGTCAGGAATGGCATAGCCTTGGGATTGCAATTCTTTAATGCAGTTATTTAATTGAGGAGCAGAAGCGGATATATTTGGCAGCTTAACAATATTGGCGTTGGGGTCCTGTGTTAGCTCGCCAAGAAATTGCAGGCCGTCTTGAATCTGTTGTTCGTCAGTTAGATAGTCACCGAAATTGGCCAGAATACGGCCAGCCAGTGAAATATCAGTAATTTTAACCTTGATGCCAGCGGCGTTAGTGAACGCACGCACGATGGGCAACAAGGAACAAGTTGCCATGGATGGGGCTTCGTCGGTTAATGTGTAGTAGATGGTGTTGTTATGAGCAGTCATAGGATCCCTTTGTTTATGCTGGCGGATAAGCCTGGGGCTTGATGAGAAGCGGCTTGTGGCCACCTTAGACTCATTAACGTCAAGCCCACTGGGGTTGTTTAACCTGTGTACTATACGTCAAAAAACTACCAAATTTGAAGTGTTGCGAGATAACTAGTGGGTATTTATTGGCGAAATACCCAAGCTATTGTAGTTTTTTTACTTCATAATTGTCTTTTAGGGGGCTACAAATGTGCCGTCTTTACAAGCAGTAATGACACCGGTCTGAAAAATGACCGGTTTGGCAGGGCTGGTCTGGTTGTTGAATTATTGGAGAAAAATAGACTATGACTATTTGGGTGGATGCCGACGCTTGTCCTGTAGTGGTAAGGGAGATTTTATGCCGAGCTGCTGAACGCACGCAAATGCCTACGGTATTTGTTGCTAACCAGTTTATTTCTACGCCAGCCTCGCAGGTGGTGCGTATGCTGCAGGTGAGCAGCGGTTTTGATGAGGCCGATAATGAAATAGTTAAGCGTGTGTTGGCAGGTGATCTGGTGATTACCTCGGATATACCCCTGGCTGCAGAGGTGATAGCCAAGGGCGCAACGGTATTAAACAATCGCGGTGAAGCCTATACCAACGCTAATATCAAAGCCAAGTTGAATATGCGCGACTTTATGGAGACGATGCGTTCCAGTGGGGTACAAACAGGTGGGCCAGCCGCCTATAGTCATGCGGATCGCATGGCCTTTGCCAATAAGCTTGATCAATGGTTGGCCAAACAAGCTGGCAGTTAAATCAGCACCCATGTGCAGATGCGACCAAATGTTGCCATACATCTATAAACATACATATTGCAGTACCATAGCCATTGACCATCTATTACAATGATGCCCATGATATAAATCCCGTGCCCCTTTATTATATGTGTAACAGAGCTTGGCACGAGCCGGTATTTTGTCTTGTCACAGGGCAAAATAACCACCGTGCAAAGCGCTTAGGGTGTTGTTATGAAAACTGCTGACTTATCTCGCTACCTGCTCTATCCCCAACCGGATGCGCCAGACCTAACGGACTCGGTTTTGGGGCGTGATGAAAATAACCAGCCTATAGATATAGATGTGGTCGCTGAACGCGGGTTAACCGTATACCTTAATCGTCAGGAAGTGGTTACCTTGATGACTCTTGGGGATCACCCGCAATATCTGGCGGTGGGTTTTTTGCTAAATCAAAATATGTTGCGTGCCGATGATAAGGTGACAGGTATTGATTATGATCAGGAACTGTCGGTGGTGATTGTGCGTACCGCAAGAGAAACCAACTACGAAGATAAGCTAAAGCAAAAGGTGCGTACTTCCGGCTGTGCTCAAGGCACGGTCTTTGGCGATATTATGGAAAAGTTTGCCGGCATCCAATTGACTGACAATCTACAGTTAAAGACCAGTGCTATCTATGCCTTGTCCAAGAAAATTAACACCACGCCGAGTATCTACCATAAGGCTGGGGCTATTCATGGCTGTGTTTTGTGTCATGATGATCAGCCTTTAATATATATGGAAGATGTGGGGCGCCACAATGCTATTGATAAGATCGCAGGTTATATGTACCAACACGCGATAGAGCCTTATGATAAATGTTTTTATACCACTGGGCGACTGACCAGTGAAATGGTTATTAAAACGGTACAGATGCAAATCCCGATTTTGATTTCACGTTCTGGATTTACTGCCTGGGGTGTAGCGCTTGCCCGTCAGGCCGGCTTGACTTTGGTTGGGCGTGCCAAAGGGCGTAAGTTTGTGGCTCTAAGTGGCTACCAACGTTTGCACTATGATATAAATATCTAGACAACAATCCTAGATTGTATTAGGAGACAAAGAATGCTTGCAAAAGATCAATTGGTTGGTGTTATTCTGGCGGGTGGTCAAGCTCGGCGTATGCAGGGCGCTGATAAACCCCTAACCGAAATTGCTGGCAAACCGCTGTTGCAATATGTGATTGAGCGGGCGCAGCCGCAACTATCCAATATGTTGCTTAATACCAATGGTGATGTTGACCGCTATGCTCGCTTCCAGTTGCCCATACAGGCTGATATTGTGCCAGATTTTGCCGGTCCTTTGGCTGGTGTGGTATCTGCTATGGCCTGGGCACGAGCTTTTCAGCCTCAGGCTAGTCATATTATTACTATCGCTGCAGACACACCATTTTATCCTAGCGATTATGTAGAGCGTATGCTAGCTGCTGTTGATGAACAGCACCCTCTGGCCTGCGCCAGCTATCGCGGCCGAACTCAGCCAGTGTTTGGCCTGTGGCCGATTGATCTGCATAATGAGTTACACCATGCGCTATTGGAAGAGGGTATTCACAAGGTTGATTTATTTTCGGCCCGTTATGGTGTCGCCGATGTGGTGTTTGATGATATGCCTTATAACCCCTTCTTTAATGTTAATCGGTTGGCCGACGTAGCGGAGGGCGAGGCCCTGTTAGCGGCCCATGTCGCGTATGAGGTGCCGGTCGTCGTATAGCCATCGTTTTTGGCTTGACCAAAGGCGTCTAAAGGGCCATTATATGCGCCAGTTTTGGGTGCTTTATCAACGGCTGAAAAGCCGCCGTAAAGCTTAAAAGGGAACATCTAAGTAAAACTTTATGCTGAGATGGCTGTCCCCGCAACTGTATGGACTGGGTTGTTACTCAACTTGGTCTGAGCCAGGAGACCTGCCCAAACTACTTAACCAGATGCCGGGTGAGCATCGGGCGAGGCAAGTATTGGTTTCCTCTCCCTGCATAATGCCCGCTTGTAAAAGTTTTTTTAGGAACCGATCAATGCCTTTTACTGCCGTTTTTAAAGCCATCCTTGTGCTAGGAATCTACTGTTTTAGTCAACTTGGTCATGCTCACTTTCAGTTGCTTTATACTGATACCGCAATTATAGAAAAAGCCGCTCCAGTCCCCGCCAAACTGATTTTTTGGCACCCTATGGATAATGGTCATGGCATGGATATGCAACGCCCGCTGGAAGTCAGTGTTATACATCGTGGGCAGCACACTGACCTGACCGATAACGTTATGCAGACACAATTTATTGGCCAGCATAATACCGCCGTGAGCTGGGATGTTAGTATTCCGGTAAAGCGCTCAGGTGATTATGTGGTTATTGTTACTCCTGAACCCTATTATGAAGCCTCTGAAGATATTTATATTCAACAGATTACCAAAGCCTATTTAAATCGTAACCAACTGCCTACGGATTGGCACCAGATGCACGGCCTGACGGCTGAAATTCGTCCTTTGATTAAGCCTTATAATGTTGCTGTTGGCACAAGTTTTCGTGGTCAAGTGTTGAATGCAGGCAAGCCGGTTGCGTTTGCTGAAATTGAAGTGGAGTATATGATCGCACCACCGGATATGACTACTGGCAAAGTGAGTTCCAGTGCCAGTCTGGAATTACCAGGTGGCTCTATAACCCTGTTGAGTGATGCCCATGGTATATTTAGCATGGCTATACCTAAAGCAGGTTACTGGGGTTTTGCTGCCTTGGGAGTGGGTAGTGATGACCACTATAAAGGCAAGCAATTATCTCAGGATGCCGTAATCTGGGTGCAAGCCCATGAGTTTAACTAGGAGAGCAATTTGCATATTGTTGACGGGGCCTTGACCACCGAGGTTTTGCTAATTGGCGCGGCCTTAACTGGGTTAGGCCTGATGCAGGGTCTGCGAAGCATGCCGCTGGAGAAGATTCCTGCTACAGGTATGCTGGCGGCAACGTTTTTTGTTGCTTCTCTGATACATGTGCCTTTGGGGCCTTCTTCGGTGCATTTGATTATGAATGGCGTGGCGGGAATCCTACTGGGTTGGGCCGCTGTGCCGGCCTTGTTTGTCGGTTTACTGTTGCAAGCGATATTTTTCGGCTATGGCGGTATAACTGTGCTAGGTGTTAATGCCTGCAATATTGCTTTGCCAGCGGTGCTGGTTTACTACTTAATTAGGCCGTTTATTGTGCGTGCCAGTGTCCGGCAACAGTTTATTTTTGGCGCCTTTGGAGGTGGTTTGGCAGTGGCTGGTAGCACGTTAATGGTGGCTGCCAGTTTATGGTTTAGTGGTGAAGAATTTATACCCGCTGCCAAACTGGTTTTGGTAAGCCATATCCCGGTAATCTTCATCGAAGCTTTATTATCTGGTGCAACGCTTTATCTGGTGGCCAAGGTAAAGCCGGAATTGTTTATGGGCAGGAGCTGGTAAAGATGCGAACAGCTCTGCTAATGGTTCTATTGACTGCTATAAGTCCATGGGTGTGGGGTCATAAAGTAATTCTTGATGTATTTGTTAGTGGCGCGGTTGTTGAAGGTGAACTAGGTTTTTCCAATGGCGAAATGGCTAACCAGCAAATGATATCGGTGTACAATACGATGGGGCAGGAACTAGCCCAAGTGCACACAGATAAGAATGGTTTTTTCTCTTATACTCCGGGCCAGAAAGTTGACCAGGTGTTTGTTGCTGATCTTGGCGCTGGGCATCTAGCCAAAGCCACTTTATCGGCGTCTGAATTGACATCAAACATGCAGTTATCAAGTGCCCCTGTGGCCCAACAGACAGAAGCGGAAAGTCCCAGATTGCCAGCCACTCAGCTAACCTCTGAGCAGGTCAATATGGCCCTTGAGTTACAAAAATTAAGTGTGGAAATCCGTCAGATGCGCCGCGCATTGAAGGCTTATAAAGAGCAACATGATTGGCAAACTATTTTGGGTGGTATGGGCTATATATTGGGTTTGGTGGGGTTAGGTTATTATTTCGCGGCACGGCGCCGGTTGCAGGATAAATAATATGTTTTGGGTAACGAGCATTGATCCTCGTGTACGCATTATACTGGCTTTGCTGTTTAGTCTGGTTGTGGTGTCACTAAAGGCTTTGCCTTTATTGCTAGTGGCTTTTGCGATGGGGCTATTAATATTGCCAGGTTCCGGTCTGTCTTGGCAGTTAACCCTGAAACGCATGTTGGCGATGGATGGCTTTATCCTGCTTATGTTGATTATGTTGCCGTTTACGGTCGCTGGAGACTTCTGGTTTAGTATCGCTGGCTTTACGGCCACCTGGCAGGGTTTATGGCGGGCGGTAGAAATAGCCTTGAAGGCTAATGCCATTGTTTTAATGCTGCTTACTCTGGTGGGCAGTATGGAAAGTGTGACCTTAGGACATGCTCTGGGAAAACTTAGAGTGTCCAGAAGTTTGGTGCACTTGCTGTTGTTTACTGTACGTTATGTTGAGGTGTTGAAAGAAGAATATCAGCGCTTACGTCAGGCTATGCAGGCACGTGCCTTTCGCCCGGGGAATAACTGGCATACCTATCGTAGTTTTGGTTACCTGTTTGGTATGTTGTTGGTGCGTGCCATGGAGCGCTCTGAGCGAGTTATGGAAGCGATGCAATGTCGCGGTTTTAATGGCCAGTTACCTATGTTAGCGCAATTACGTATGGGCCTTATGGACTGGGTGTTTATAAGCGTTATGTTGGCAGCCTTGGGTGGTTTAATGTATTTGGAGATATATCGTGTCATTATTTGAACTTGCCAATATTCATTTTGGCTATGTTGGTTGTCCGCCGGTTTTGAACGGGGCCAATTTATCTCTGCAAGCTGGGGAGCGTTTGTGCATTACTGGCCATAATGGTGCTGGTAAGTCGACTTTGTTACGTATTATGGTGGGTTTGCTTAAGCCCAATAAAGGCTCGATCACTGCTTTTGGTCAGCTCTGTCAGCAAGATAAAGATTTTTATAGTGTGCGTCAGCGAGCAGGTTTGGTATTTCAGGATGCCGATGATCAGCTGTTTTGCCCCACCGTGGCGGAAGATATTGCCTTTGGTCCCTTAAATCAGGGCAAAAGCCCGGCGCAAGCTATGCAGTTGGTAACAGATTTATTGCAGCAAATGCAATTAGGTTACCTACAGGATCGGGTGACACATAAGTTATCAGGAGGAGAAAAACGCCTTGTGGCTTTAGCTTCAGTATTGGCTATGCAACCGGAAGTGTTATTACTGGATGAGCCAACCAACGCTCTGGATGAGGAAAATGAAGCGCGTTTGGTGGCAATCTTACAGGGTTTGCCACAAGCTATGGTGCTGGTGAGTCACGACCCGCATTTCCGCCGTAAGATTGGTAATCGTACCCTGCGGGTAGTCGAAGGCCAACTGCTGGAGTCCAATGCCTCCTGCCGCCATGCTGTGGCCTAGTCAGTAAATATCTAAGCTATTGTTTTTTGTTGCAGAGATTGCTTTGCTTGGCTCGCAATAGCGGATTTATAAACCTTTTAGACCTGCTTTAGCTGCTAATGCCAAAGACACTAAAGGGAATAAAATTAACGCTGCTGCCAGCAGGTAAAAAGCGGGTGTCTTCATCCACCTCAACTAGACCGTCGGCTTTGGTCATGGAGGTAAGAATCCCGGAGCCGTGAGCGGCACTGCGTTTAAGCAACACGCTACCATCTTCTTGCACCTGCCGAAATACCCTAATCCATTCCCGCCGACCGGCTTTTTTGTTAATGGCAAAACCCAGTGTTTGTGGGTAGCTTGCCGGCTTTTGCCAAGGGCTGCCAGCCAGTGCCTGCACCAGTGGCGCGCCAAACATCAGGCTGCACACATTGGCGGCTACAGGGTTACCGGGTAAGCCGAGGAACAAGGTCTGGCCTGCGTTGAGTGTGCCAAAAGCCAGAGGGCGGCCCGGTTTAATCGCCACACGCCAGGCATGTACTTCACCAAGGGCCGCCAGTACTTGGGCAATATGATCGTGATCACCGGTGCTGGCACCGCCAGAGGTGATAATCAGGTCATGCTCCTGAGCTGCCTGGCTAAGTGCCTGATACAGGCTATCATAATCGTCAGCAATAATGCCCAGATCTGTTACCTGACACCGCAGGTCCTGATACAGGGCTTTAAGCAGATGTCGATTAACATCATAAATGCCATCTTCGGGTAGCTCTGAGCCAATTTCATAGACCTCGTCGCCAGTGGAGAACAGGGCCACTTTGACAGGCATATATACGGGTAATCTGGTATTGCCGGTGGCGGCTGCCAAGCCGATATCCTGAGGGCGAACAGTGCGCCCTTGCGTCAGTATAATATCGCCTTGGCGCACATCTTCACCGCGAGGGCGCCAATTGGTATTGGCTTTGGTAGCAGGCGCAAACTGTATCTTGTCAGACTGCGGCTGCACATCTTCCTGCATCACGACAGTATCAGCCCCTGCAGGCATGCGCGCTCCGGTAAAGACACGCAGGCAATGCCCGGGTTGTAGCTCTATATGCTGACTGACACCAGCATTGGCAACCCCTGCCATAATGGGCAAGCAATAATGATGGGCTTGCAGATCAGCATAACATAGGGCCCAGCCATCCACTGCGACATTGTCAAATCGGGGGCTGTCAAAGGTGCTGATGATATTGTCTGCCAGCACCAGATTATGGCACTCATCCAATGGCCGTTGTTGTTGGCGGCCGTGAGGTTGTGTCAGGTTTTGCATGGCTTGCCAAACAGCTTCTGTCGCTAGTAGATTTTGGCTGCTACTATAGCAGTCATTGGGGTTGTTGCCAGTGGCTTCTTCTGCGCTCTTAAGCAAGCCTGTGTGCTGCAAAATCCAGTCAGCTATGTGGTCAATATCGTTAATATCCAGTAATGGCACATCAGCCTGAAGATTATCAAGATCGGTTGCGATGGCTTTGATATTGGGCACCTGATGGGCTAGTAGCCCACGTTCGTTGGGCTGGCGTACCACTTCCAGTTTATCATGAGGCCCCTGTTTATAGCCTTCTACAATAACCAGATCGCAGGGGGCAAAGGCCTGCAGTAATTGTTCCAGTGGCGCTTCAGGCTGATCGCGATACTCATGCATCAAAGTCCAGCGTTTGCCTGTAGCAAGCATGGTTTGTGTGGTTCCAGCAACACGGTGACGATAACTGTCTCGGCCCGGTTCGTCCAAGTCCAGATCGTGGTGGGCATGCTTGATTGATGCCACCTTATAGCCGCGTTGTGTCAGGTTGCTGATTAGACCTTCGACCAGCGTGGTTTTACCGTTATTTTTCCAGCCAACAATTCCAAATACTTGCATGGGTCTTCTTGATAGGTAAGTTACCCGCTTATTGTACATCTATTGCACTAATTTGAGCTTACGTGTTTGCGTCTTTTTTATGTTCGTGGTGGTGTTTGTCTCGATAACTTGACTTAGGTCGCAACTAAATAAGCTATTAGGGTGGGCTTTATGCACAATAGGTAACAATTGCTGAGCTCTGCTGTTAAGTGGAGTTTTTTTATTACCATATGGTTGACCCTATGAAAAAATATTCAGGCTTTAGCCTCTTTAAACATGCTTTAAAGCATCATGAAGATTGGCAGAAGACGTGGCGTAGCCCACGTCCCAAGCAGTCCTACGATGTTATTATTGTGGGCGGTGGCGGCCATGGCTTAGCCACGGCTTACTATCTGGCCAAAGAACATGGCATCACTAATGTAGCGGTGCTGGAAAAAGGCTATTTGGGCGGTGGTAACACGGCCCGCAACACGACCATTGTGCGTTCCAACTATTTGTGGGACGAGTCGTCCAGACTTTATGATCATGCTCTGGATCTTTGGTATGGCCTGAGTCAGGACCTGAACTATAATGTGATGTTTAGTTCTCGTGGGGTTATGAATCTGGGCCATAACCTGCAGGATATGCGCGATATTGAACGTCGAGTTAATGCTAACCGCCTAAATGGCATTGATGCCGCTGTGCTGACTACCAAAGAAGTCAAAGACATTGTGCCTATTATTAACGACTCGCAGGATATCCGCTACCCGATTCTAGGTGCTTCCTGGCAAAAAACCGGTGGTGTGGCACGTCACGATGCTGTGGCTTGGGGCTATGCTCGCGGCGCTGACCAGTTGGGTGTGGATTTGATTCAACAGTGTGAAGTAACGGACATTGTGGTTGAGCAGGGAGCGGTTACAGGTGTGCAGACCAGTCAGGGCTTTATTGGCGCCAAAAAGGTTGCCTGTGTTACGGCTGGTAACTCCGGTGTGATGGCCTCTATGGCAGGTATTCGCCTGCCTCTGGAATCGCACCCGTTGCAGGCTTTGGTATCTGAACCCATTAAGCCCATTATTGATACGGTGGTGATGTCCAATGCTGTGCATGCTTATGTGAGTCAATCAGATAAGGGTGACTTGGTAATTGGTGCTGGCATCGACGCCTATAATGGCTATGGTCAGCGCGGTAGCCTGCATGTGGTTGAACATACCTTGTCGGCTATTTGTGAACTCTTCCCCATGTTTAGTCGCGTGCGTATGAATCGTGCCTGGGGCGGAATTGTGGATACCTGTCCCGATGCTTGTCCGATCATCTCCAAAACCCAGGTTGATGGTTTGTACTTTAATTGTGGTTGGGGCACTGGCGGCTTTAAGGCCACGCCGGGTTCTGGTCATGTATTTGCCCATACGGTGGCCCATGATGATCCTCATCCGTTGGCTAAACCATTTACTATCGACCGCTTTAACACTGGCCATTTGATTGATGAGCATGGTGCTGCTGGCGTGGCGCACTAGGAGACGGACAATGTTACATATCTATTGCCCATATTGTGAAGAAATGCGTGAAGAAGAAGAGTTTTCCTACGCTGGTGAAGCTCATATAGCCCGCCCATTGGACCCTGAATCCCTGACGGATGCCCAGTGGGGGGACTATGTGTTCTTCCGCACTAATCCCCGTGGTTTGCATCACGAAATGTGGAATCATGCGGCGGGTTGCCGACGCTATTTCAATGTGACCCGTGATACTCAAACCTATGTCATACACGAGACCTATAAGATGGGTGAACAACCTTCTGTCACTGGAGAAAAGCCATGAGCACCAAGCAAGACCAGTGCCACCGCCTAGAGCAGGGTGGTCGTATTGACCGCAGCCAGCCTTTGACTTTTACCTGGAACGGCAAGCAGTATCAAGGTTACAAGGGTGATACCCTGGCTTCAGCAATGCTGGCTAACGGCATCAAAATTGTGGGTCGCAGTTTTAAATACTCTCGCCCTCGTGGCATCTTTGGCCATGGGGCAGAAGAGGCTAATGCCTTGATGCAACTGGGGGTTGGCAAGGAAACGATTCCCAATCCAAGGGCTACGCAAATAGAATTATTTGATGGCTTAACAGCCACCGCGACCAATGGCTGGCCTAGTGCCGATTTTGATTTGATGGAATGGGTAGGCAAGATTGGTGGCAAGATGATGCCGCCGGGGTTTTATTATAAAACCTTTATGTGGCCCGAAAAAATGTGGATGACTTACGAAAAGTTTATCCGCAAAGCTGCCGGTTATGGCAAGGCTTCTTTAGAGGCCGACCCTGATATCTATGACAAGCTTAACCGTCACTGTGACGTTATGGTGGTCGGTGCTGGACCTGCTGGCCTGGCAGCTGCTCTGGAAGCTGGACGGGCCGGTAAGCGGGTGATAATTGCTGATGAACAGGATGAGTTCGGTGGCAGTTTGCTAGCCAGCAAGCAAACTATTAACGGTCAGGCAGCTGCTGCTTGGGCTGAGTCTGCAGCGGCAGAATTGGCGGCTATGGACAATGTGCTATGTTTGTCGCGCACCACGGTATTTGGTTATTATGACCACAATTTTCTTGGTGCTTTGGAACGGCGCACAGATCATGAGGGTATGACGGCTAAAAGTGGTTCGCGCCAGCGTATTCATCGTATTCGTGCCCATGAGGTGGTGTTGGCAGCGGGTGCCCTTGAACGTCCTCTGGTGTTTGCCAATAACGATCTGCCAGGAGTCATGTTATCAGGTTCTGTGGCGACCTATATTAATCGCTATGGTGTCGTGCCAGGTAATCGCTGTGTAGTGATGACTACTAACGATTCCGGTTATCAAACAGCGCTGGATATTACGGCAGCAGGTCGTACTGTGGTGGCTATCGTTGATACGCGTCAGCAGCCTGAAGGACGTCTGATTGAGGCAGCACGTGCAGCGGGCATTGTTATTAAAGCCGGCCATGCCGTGATTGAAGCTCAGGGTAGTAAACAGGTAACTGATGCTCTGGTGGCACCAATTGATGCTGCAGGTGAGCAGATAACCGGTAAACCTGTTTCCCTAAGCTGTGATTTGATTGCCGTGGCTGGTGGTTGGAGCCCGGTGGTGCATTTAAGTTGTCACACTGGCAGCCGTCCGCAATGGAACGATACTATAGCTGCTTTTGTCCCCGGCCCAAGTGTACAGCGCCAGCATCTGGCTGGTGCTGTTAATGGTGAATATACCACAGTTGGTGCTTTGCAGGCGGGCGCCCAGATGGGTGCCTTGGCGGCTGGCAGTGAAGCAACGACAAGCTATGACTGTGGCGACGAGTCAGTTGGCCTGGCCCAGGCTCTATATCTGGTGCCCCACACCAAACCAGTTAGTCGTGCGCCCAAGCAATTTGTGGATTTTCAGAACGATGTCACGGCCGCTGGTATTGAACTAGCCAATCGCGAAGGTTTTGAATCCATAGAGCATGTAAAGCGTTATACCGCCATGGGTTTTGGTACGGATCAGGGTAAAACCGGTAATATTAACGGTATGGCGATTACCGCTAAGAATCTGGGTAAAACTATTGCTGAAACGGGTACCACCATTTTTCGCCCGGCCTATACTCCGGTGACTTTTGGTGCTATGGGTGGCCGTGATATTGGTGAGTTACTGGATCCTGCCCGGCATACGGCTATGCATCCATGGCATGTGGAAAACGGTGCCTTGTTTGAAAATGTCGGTCAATGGAAACGACCCTGGTATTACCCCAAGGCAGGTGAGACCATGCAGCAAGCCCTAAACCGTGAATGTATGGCGGTACGCAATAGTGTAGGCATACTGGATGCCTCCACTTTGGGTAAGATTGATATTCAGGGTCGAGACGCCCGTGAGTTTCTTAATCGTGTGTATACCAATGCCTGGAGTAAGCTGGCGCCGGGTAAATGCCGCTATGGGTTGATGCTCAAAGAAGATGGTATGGTGTTTGATGATGGTGTCACTGCCTGTCTGGATGATAACCATTTTCTGATGACTACCACCTCTGGTGGCGCTGCTGCGGTATTGTCATGGTTGGAAATGTGGCATCAAACCGAATGGCCTGAACTGGAAGTCTACTTTACTTCGGTCACTGACCAGTGGGCAACCTGTTCCTTCTCGGGCCCCAATGCTCGCAAGGTGTTGGCCAAACTATGTGATGATGTTGATCTGTCTGCTGAAGCCTTTAAGTTTATGGATTGGCGTGCAGGTACGGTAGCAGGTGTTAAGGCGCGTATCTTCCGCATCTCCTTTACCGGTGAACTGGCCTATGAAGTTAACGTACCGGCTAATCAAGGCCTGTATATGTGGCAACAGATTGTGGCGGCTGGTGCAGAGTTTGGTATCACCCCTTACGGCACGGAAACCATGCACGTGCTACGGGCTGAAAAAGGCTATATTATTGTTGGTCAGGATACGGATGGCTCTTTGACACCGCAGGATTGTGGTATGCACTGGATTGTTGGTAAAAACAAGGACTTCAGCTTTCTCGGTAAGCGTTCCTTTACCCGTCCCGATACCTCGCGCGAGGACCGTAAGCATCTGGTCGGCTTAAAACCCAAAGATCCAACCGTCGTGTTGCCAGAAGGTGCACAGATTGTACCTGATCCCAAACAGCCTATCCCTATGGATATGCTGGGGCACGTTACCTCCAGCTACTGGAGTGAGTGTCTGGGTCATGGTATTGCTTTAGCTACGGTTAAGTCTGGCCACCACAAGATGGGTGATACAGTGTATTGCCCTCTGGCTGATGGTCGCGTGTTAGCTGCAGAAATCTGCAGTCCCGTATTTTACGATCCAAAAGGGGAGCGTCACAATGACTAGTATGCAAACGCCTCTACATAATATTACCTTGCCAGCCAGTGTGTCTGATGCCGGTGTGGTTATGCGCGAAGACAAGTTTCGTGGCCATTTAAATTTGCGCGGTAATCCACAGGATGCCGCCTTTACTGATGCTGTAGCGCAGGTACTGGGCGTGGCTTTGCCACTGGCACCCAACACTAGTGCTGAACAAGGCTCTACGCGTATTTATTGGTTGTGTCCCAATGAATGGCTGCTGTTGGTTGCTGAAGGCACACAAGGGCAGGTGGAAGCAGATTTACGTGCCGCTCTGGCGCATCAGCATATTGCTGTTACAGACCTTTCGAGTGGCCAAACACTGGTCAATCTGTCGGGTGCTAAACTGGATGAGTTGATGATGAAGTCGGCAGTTTATGATTGCCATGCCAGTAACTTCCCTGTGGGTAAGGTGGTGCAGACCACCTTTGCCAAAGCGGGGGCCACCATCTACAAATGTGAAGATGGTTCTTTTGATCTGGTGATTAGGCGCAGCTTCTCTGACTACTTTTTTCTGTGGCTAAAAGATGCCAGTAAAGAATATGGATTGTCAGTCATATAGACCAGTTTGCCAAGCTTGTATGCGATAATAAAAAGCCAGCTTTTATAGCTGGCTTTTTTTATCAATGAGAATGAAACAATGATGGAAGTGTATAGCAGTGCTCTTGTGGGCATCTGGGTTATCCTGTTAACAGTCTTTATACAATCTATGGTGGCCAGTATTGCCCATCGCCGGCAAAAGCATTATGTGCCAGGTATTGTCGATAACAAACTTAGTCACGAGTCTTTTGTGTTTCGCAGCCACCGCACGCTGATCAATTCGTTGGAAAATCTGGTGTTGATGTTGGGTACGGTAGTAGTGGCTATGCTGGCCGGGGTTGAGGCCAGCTGGGTAGCTGGCACAGTGTGGGTTTATGCACTGGCACGGCTTGTGCATATGTGGCTATATTATGCGCTTGCCACAGAAAAGAATCCCAGCCCTCGCAGTTATTTTTATATCATTGGCATGCTGGCTAATCTGGTGCTGCTGGTAAAACTGGGCTGGTTTGTACTAGTGTAACAGGTATTGTTATACCCCAAAGTTTCGGCACAGGTTTCTATATATAAATCCACCTCAGGCCAACCAGCTATGCCTTGTTGGCCTTTCTATCTAGTGTTGGCATAGCTGATGATCAGCCAATGTATAAATGACCTGACAGGGCTGATTATGCCCCTGTTTACAACTGATCAGCATCTGCTCAAGCTCTTGTGCTAGACTCTGCAGACGTTCTATGCGAGAACGTGTTGCCTGCAGTTGTTGACGGGCAATTAACCCTGCCTGATGACTATCTTTATTTGGCCCCTGGCTTAAGTGTATAAGCTGTCTGATGGCCGGCAAGGAAAAGCCCAATTGCCTAGCGTGACGAATAAATTTTAACTGTTGCAAGTTAGCTTGGCTATATAGGCGTTGGTTACCTGCTGAGCGTTGTGCAGGAGGCAGTAAGCCAATTTTTTCGTAGTAACGAATAGTGGTTATTTTGCAGCCCGTGGCTGTTGCCAGTTTACCGATCGAAAACATAAAAAACTCCTTGAACCTCTAGTTGCTATAGGTTTTATCATATCTCAAAATATCAAAGCAAGAGGAAATATGCATGCAAGAATGTTGTTCTGCCAGTCCGGTATTTACGGGTATGGATCCACTCTATAAAAGAGCGCTTGGGTGGGTTATTGCTATAAATAGCATCATGTTTCTGGTGGAGTTGAGCGCTGGCGTTGCTGCTGGCTCACAGGCTTTGCAAGCCGATGCATTGGATTTTCTGGGAGATAGTGTCACCTATGGCTTATCCCTGTGGGCTATTGGCCGTGCTGTTAGCACACGCGCCACTGTGGCTATATATAAGGCAGCTAGCTTACTGCTGATGGGCTTGTGGGTGTTGGGCAGTACCTTGTACCAGTTTTTGATTCTAGGGGTGCCAGAGGCGCAAATAATGGGCTTTATCGGTTTGCTTGCTCTGCTTGCTAACTTGTTTAGTGTGCTTATTCTTGTTAAGTATCGTGCAGGGGATGCCAATGTGCGTTCAGTTTGGCTGTGTAGCCGTAATGATGCCATTGGTAATGTGGCGGTGATCTTGGCATCACTGCTGGTTTGGTGGCTGGGGTCGGCTTGGCCAGATCTGGTAGTGGCTTTGTTGATGTCAGGATTATTTGTGTGGTCAGCTAAAAGTATATTTACACAAGCCTGGCAGGAAAGGCGACAGGCGCAGTGAGTGTGATCTGGTAGTTGATAGCGCTCTTTTTACAAATCATACGAGAACAAAAAAGGCTTCCTAAGAAGCCTTTTTTGTTAGCTTTACCGCCCCTTTGATATAGGCGGCATACTTATCAACCGGGGCTCATGCCTCGCAAGCGCTCGGAGCGGCGGCGTAACAGTTCTAATACAGTCAGCAAAATAACTGACATCAATACCAAAATACTGGCCACGGACAGGATAGTAGGGGAGATCTGTTCACGAATACCGGAGAACATTTGGCGTGGAATAGTGCGTTGATCTACATCGGCAATAAACAGTACAGCCACTACCTCATCCAAAGAGGTAATAAAAGCAAACAGGGCGCCAGAAATCATGCCCGGTAAAATCAAAGGCATAATAATGCGTCGGAAGGTGATCCAGCCATTGGCACCCATATTTTGGGCGGCCCGTACCAGACTCATATCAAAGCCACTAAGGGTTGCTGTGACAGTAATAATAACAAAGGGTACGCCCAGAGTTACGTGAGCCAAAATAACCCCTGCATAGGTCTTGGCCAGCCCGATACCGGAATAGAAGAAAAACATACCAGTGGCGGTAATAACCAGGGGTACGATCATGGGTGAGATCAAGAGGCTGGTAATCAGTGCTCGATAGGGCATTTCCGGGCGCGACAAGCCAAGTGCAGCCAGCGTTCCCAAGGAGGTGGCAATAATGGTTGATACAGTGGCAATAAAGAAGGAGTTGCGGGCGGCTTTTATCCACTGTGCATTTTCCCACATATCGGCCCACCAGCCTTCAATCGCTTGCGGTGCAGCCATACCGTTATGCAGAATATCCATATACCAGCGGGTGGAGAAGGCTTCTGGATCCAGACTGAGCATACCTTCGGTAAAGGTAAAGTATGGTTCTGCATTAAATGACAGTGGAATAATTATGATCACCGGGGTAATCAAAAATACCAGTATAGAGGAGCTGATAACCAGAAACATATAACGGCTAAAACGCTCGCCTGTAGTAGCGTATTCTGGCATCTTGGTCATAAAGTACAAAGGCACACCAAACACCAGTAAGAAACCAATAGCTGCTTTAATCGTTCCAGTTAATAGAGCTACGAAGATGGCAGCGACGAATAGGTAAACCAGTGCTTTGCCTTTTTGCTGAATAAATTTATGCATAATTATAATTTCCCTTATCCTTGTCACTTAACCAAATCTTAGTTTGTCGATGCCAATAAGCTTGTTGTACAGCCAATAAAGAACCAGTACGACTACCAGCAGTATTGTTCCCAGAGCGGCACCCAGACTCCAGTTAAGGGATTTCTGAATATGATAAGCAATCAGGTTGGAAATAAGCAGACCATCTTCGCCACCTACTAAAGCAGGGGTGATGTAGTAACCGATGGCAAGGATAAATACCAACAGGGTACCGGCAGCCAAACCCGGCAACGTCTGTGGTAAATACACTTTGCGATAGGCATATATGGGCTTGGCACCCATGGATAAAGCGGCGCGCATATAGCTTGGCGGTATGGTTTTCATCACACTGTACAGAGGCAGGATCATAAACGGCAACAAAATATGTACCATAGCAATGATGGTACCAGTTTGGTTATAGATCATCTGGATCCGGCCATCATCAGTAATAAAGCCCAAAAATACCAGTATGTCGTTGATAATGCCTTCCGTTTGCAGGATGGCAATCCAGGCGGTAGTACGCACCAGCAACGAGGTCCAGAAAGGCAGCAAGACCATGATCATTAAAAGGTTTGACTGACGTAGTGGCAGCACTGACAAGAGGTAGGCCACTGGGTAGGCGAGTAGTATACAAATCAAGGTAATTAGGGCCGAAACCCAAATGGTTTTCATAAAGTTGTTAAGATAAATCTGGTATAACTCATCGGCTTGTACTACTTCACCATTTTTGTCATATTTTAAGTCCAGAGCAGCAACGTAGAAGGCCGGAGTAATATCGCGTGCGGCACGTTGAATAGTTAACCAGATAGCCGGATTAGCCCATTTCTTGTTGATTTTAATCAGGTTCTCTTTGTAAGGTGCCTCTATTTTTTTGGCTTTACGGGCGGTGGAGGTAAATAAGCTGCGTGATCCCGGCATTTCATAGTTGATGCGGGTTGCCATATTGCCTACGGTGCGGCCAACCTCACGTACCTGTTTGGCTTTGGCCAAGTCTTTTACAAAAATTTCAAAGGTTGATTCGGGTGGTAAACCCTGACCATCCCATTGCAGTATGGCTTCAGCAAAGTTTGGCACTACGGCAGAAACCTTATCATTATGGACACTTTGGAATAGCATCTGGCCGATGGGAATAACAAAACTTACTACCAAAAATAATACTAAAGGCAGGGTTAACAGCAAGGCACGGCGGCGTTGCAGGGCCGTAGTTCGAGCCAGTTTCTGTTTTAACGGAATACCATCTTCTGTGAGTGTTAAGTCTGCGCTGCTCATAAGGATAAGATTCTAATTATAAAAATAGAAGGACAGCCCCTATGGACTGTCCTTACGATTAGGCTTTAAGAAAAAGCTTTACTTGGTTAGCCAAGCGTTGAAACGTTCGTTCAACTGGTCTTGGTTGTCAGCCCAGAACTCAAAGTCGTTCTGTAGAGCATTACCAAAGTTCTCTGGCGCCGTAGGCATATGAGGAGCCATATCCAGTTCAGGCTGGTTGTGGTAAGAGCCTACCAGTGGGGCAGAAGACTTACGTACAGGACCATAAGAAATCCAGCTAGCTTGGTCAGCCAGAGCCTGAGTACCAGTGGAATACTTGATAAAGTCCATAGTGGCGTCCATGTTGGCAGCACCCTTAGGAATTACCCACAGGTCCAAGTCCCATACCTGGCCATCCCAGTTGATTTCGAAAGGCTTGCCTTCAGCGGCCACAGCGTTAAAGATACGGCCGTTGTAGGCAGTAGTCATAACCACTTCACCGTCAGCCAGTAGCTGTGGTGGTTGAGCACCTGCTTCCCACCATACGACGGAATCTTTAATGGTATCCAGTTTGGCGAAAGCGCGGTCAATACCTGCTTCAGTATTCAGCATGTCGTAAACTTCAGCAGCAGGAACGCCGTCAGCCATCAGAGCCATTTCCAGGTTTGGCTTAGGACCCTTGCGCAGGCCACGCTTGCCTGGGAACTTGTCCAGGTCAAAGAAGTCAGCCATACCGCTTACACCTTGAGTCTTGGACTTGTCATAGGCAAAGATGGTAGACCATACAATATTACCTACAGCACATTCGGTGACAGTGCCAGGCAGGAAGTCGTCAGCGGCTGGAGTGCCGTCAGCGCCAGCAGGCAGAACAGATGGATCGATAGTTTCAAGGATACCCTCGTCACAACCACGCACAGCATCAGACAATTCAACGTCTACCAGGTTCCAGGTAACGTTACCTGCTTCAACCTGTGCTTTAATTTCGGCCAGACCACCACTGTAGTCTTCGGAAACAATGGTGTTACCGGACTCAGCCATCCAAGGCTTATGATAGGCTTCGACCTGAGATTTGGTGTAAGCACCACCCCAGGATACAACGGTAATTTCGTCGGCTTGTACGGAGCCGGCAACGACTGCAGCGGAAACAGCTGTAGCGATCAACGTCTTGTTGATTAATTTGTTCATGAATTACTCCTAGTTATTATGTTTTTTTTGTTGCAACAAATGTCAGTCAGGCTGCCTGAAATTCAAGCATCCAGAGCCAGACAATCTTCCATTTTCCAGCCAATGGTCACTGTATTGCCTTCTTGTAGTGCGGCGTGATTGGCTGAGTTTGGAACCTTGACGATAAAATCGTCGTGACCACATACAGTAAAGCGAGTGCGTATATGGTCGCCATGGTAGATAAGTTCTTTTACTTTGGCAGAGAAAGTATTTTCTGTATTGCCTTCGCCTGGAGCGACAGTTACGCGTTCAGGACGTAAAGACAGAGTAGTGCGATCACCGACATTATCAACATTGATTTGTTGAGCAATAATGGTATCACCGCTTTCAGATTTAACGGTTGCCTGACCGTCAGCAAGGGCGGTAACGGTGCCCATAATGCGATTATTTTCGCCAATAAAGTTAGCCACAAAAGCGTTTTCGGGCTTTTCATATAGTGCTGCTGGTGCGGCACATTGCTGCACGATACCATCGTCAAAAACAGCAATGCGGTTAGACATAGTCAAGGCTTCGGTCTGATCGTGAGTAACATATACCACGGTTAAGCCAAGCTGCTCATGCAGATGTTTGATTTCATATTGCATCTGTTCGCGCAGGTTTTTATCCAATGCTCCTAACGGCTCATCCATCAATACCAAGTCTGGATCGAATACCAAAGAGCGGGCTACTGCGACGCGCTGTTGTTGACCACCAGAAAGCTGCATGGGGCGGCGGCCACCAAATTCTCCTAGCTGTACCATATCCAACGCCCGCTTGACGCGAGCTTCCCGTTCAGATTTACCCATACCCCGCACTTCCAGCGGAAAAGCCAGGTTTTCGGCAACAGTCATATGAGGGAACAGGGCATAGTTCTGAAAGACCATGCCGATGCCGCGCTTATAGGGTGGAACTTTGTTGATTGGCTTGCCTTTAAGGTAGATTTCACCGTGTGTGGCAGGTTCAAACCCGGCCAACATCATTAAACAGGTGGTTTTACCAGAACCGGATGGGCCCAACATGGTGACAAATTCACCTTGGGCAACATCCAGATTGAAATCTTTTACGACGAGTATTTCGCCATCATAGCTCTTTTGAATATTTTCGAAACGCACCAGAGGGGATTCTGCGGACATATTTTTTAGCTCGTTTTGTTCTTTATTATATCGATGTGAGGTCGATCTTTTTTCAAAAGAATACCAACCCTTTGGTTGCTGCAGTCGAAACCGGTTGGTATTCATGTCGTGTTAGGCCATATCAAGAGGCCAGTTTTTATAGTTTATAAGGGCCATAATATTATATGTCATGGCACTTTTTTGCCTTTTTTTTTACCAAGACGTCTGCCACCCAAGAAAAAATTTTGCGGCAGAATAGCAAGTTTCATTACATTATCAACGTGACTAGCCATAGGAACTCTACCATTAAAACATGGTAAAAAAAATGTTTGGTTGCTAGTTGGGTAGGTATGTGTCGCAAATAGAGAAATTCGTCTGTGATGAAAATATCCACTGATTTTTCAAACAGGTGTGTTAATCATAATTGATTACGGGCCCCTAAGAGAGGTTTGATCAAGCTCCTTATTTTGGCTTTACTGTGGCTTATTTATAAACGGCCAGACTATGTGTGTCGCCATCTACAGTTAATGCCTGTCCGCTTATTTTTGCCCCCAAGTCAGAGAAGCTAAACATAATCATATTGGCTATATCATCAGCGTCCACAAAGGTTTGCATGGACGTGTTACGCACATTATCCATGCGTACCTTAGCGGTAGATTCACCGGTGGCAGAGGCAATGCTAGCAATCACGCGATCTATGCGCTCGCCATTGACTGAGCCGGGGCAAATACAGTTAACTCGAATCTGCTGCGGGCCCAATTCCATAGCCATGGTTTTGGTTAAGCCAACAATAGCCCATTTAGCCGCAGCATAGGGGCTGCGATTAGGATACCCGTATAAACCAGCAGTAGAAGACAGGTTCATAATGGCGCCTCCCTTAGCTTGTTGTAGCATAGGGATAGCTAGCCGGCTAACATAGAAGGTGGCATGCAAATTAATATCAAAAGTGGTCTTCCAAGCCTCTATATCGAGGTTCTGTATTGGTCCGGCGGGGCCGGCTATGCCGGCATTATTAACCAAAAAATGTAATTCGTTATCAAATAGTTTGCCCAGGTCGGTAAATAAAGCTTGAACACTACTCGGGTCGCCAACATCGGTTTGTGAAGAGGTGATATCTGGGTATTCAGTTGCCATGCTTTGCAAAGCTGCAGTATCAATATCACAAATATGTACTTGGGCACCGGCTTGGTACAAGGCTACAGCCGTTGCTTTGCCAATGCCACTGGCACCAGCTGTTATTAAAACCTTTTTGTTACCAATGCCTTGCATCTTGTTATCCTTGTTTATTAGCAAGCAAGCTCTGCAGAGTTCGCCATGGTTATAAGCGTAGGGACGTGGCAACTTCTAAGTTATTGATTTTACAGGTCAGAAGTTGCTGGTTTTCACTCACAATAATGGTTTGACGAACTGTTCAGAGGCGCCTTTATGAACACTGCTGACACGGTAACGAAAGCAAGGCATGATTACCAAGATTTTCTCATTAGTTTTCTGGTGCCTGAGGGCAAGGGTTAGTTATGGGTTGGAATGTTGTCTGGCCCATATGCTACTTGGAGTGATAGTGGGGTGGGCTTAGCAGCGGCAGTAGCAACATCAAACTGGACAATTACTGCATAGGTCGCACAGAGATAAGTTTAGCTCTGGGGCAGTGATTGCCAAGCTACCAATGCAAATGGCTCAGATCTTGTTTGGTTGGTTATTCGCCAAACTTGCTGTTAGTGGGTTGTAGCTCCTGATATTCAGGATCGGTCTTTTGAGCCTTGGCCATAAAGGCCGCCAGCATATCAGTTTCCGGCTGGAACATGCCGGCTTGCCAGGTTGCTTGATAACGCAGTGACTCAGATACGCCATGGTCCCGGCTATAGTTCAGGTTCTCTTTGCAACCATAAATAGCCATGGGTGAGTGCTTGGCTATTTGTTCAGCGATCTCCATCACGCCAGTTAGCAAGCTATCGGTATCGTCAAATACCTGATTAACCAAGCGTGCTTGTAGCGCTTCCTGAGCGTACATACGTCTGGCTGTGTAGGCCAGTTCACGGGCCAAACCTTCACCAACAAGTCCGGGCAAACGCTGCAAGGTGCCGATATCAGCTGCCAGTCCCAGTTTGGCTTCTTCTACAGAAGCAAAGGCGTCGGCACTCATATAACGGCAATCACAGGCACAGGCCAAATCCAAAGCACCGCCAATACATCCTCCTTGTATAGCAGCCAGTACGGGAAAGCGCACCTGTTCTACGCTGGAAATAGTGCTTTGCAATTGCAATACCAGTTGTCGTAAATGTTCATTGCGCCGGCCTGCTTCCTTGGGGCGTTTAATAGCACCACTATTAAATACCCCCAAATCCATACCCGAGCTAAAGTGCTTACCCGCTCCACTAATCACCAGCACCCGGCATAGGGCTTGTTGGTCCAGATGGCGCATGGCGGCGGGGAACTCCTGCCAAAAATCCACATTCATACTGTTGTAAGCATCAGGGCGATTAAAACGTAGGTGAGCGACCTTGCTATCGCTGATTTCGAGAGTGAAGGTTTGGTATGCCATCATGGTTGCTCCTTGGGCTAACTAGTTACAGTTTCATAGCCAGTTTGGTGCCTTGACGAATAGCGCGTTTGGCATCCAGTTCCGAGGCCTTGTCAGCGCCACCAATCAAGTGGCAGTGGGCCGAACTTGCGGCAGCTAGCTCACGCAGTGGTTCCTGGCCAGCACAAATAATAACATGGTCTACTGCTAACAGTTGTGGCTCACCAGCAATAGTGACGTGCAGGCCATCATTATCGATAGCGTTATATTCACAAGCGGCATGCATGTGCACTTGTTTCTTTTGCAATCCCAAACGATGAATCCAGCCTGTGGTTTTACCCAAACCTGCGCCCACTTTACTGGCCTTACGCTGTAACAGATGGATCTCACGTGGTGAAGGTTCTGTTTCCTGTGGCATATTGGCAATACCACCGCGTGCCTGCAACTTCATGTCGATACCCCACTGGGCCATAAATTGGGGGATATTCTGACTCGGTTGCTGTTGGCCATGGCTCAGATATTCAGCGATATCAAAACCAATGCCACCGGCACCAATAATGGCGACTTTATTGCCTACCTCGGCACCGTTCATAACGTCCAGATAGGAAAGTACTTTGGCATGATCTATACCTGGAATATCCAGTTGACGTGGAGCAATGCCGGTAGCAATAACCACTTCGTCGGCATTTATTGCTTGTAGATCAGCTGGGCTCAGGCGGGTATTTAAATTTACCTCTACGCCAAGTTCACGCAACTGCACCTGATAGTAGCGCAGGGTTTCATTAAATTCTTCTTTACCTGGAATGCGGCGGGCGACATTAAATTGTCCACCAATGCGGTCATGATCATCATAGAGGCTGACCTTGTGCCCGCGCTGGGCGGCGGTGACAGCACAGGCCAAACCGGCTGGCCCGGCACCCACAATCACCACATGCTTGCTGGTGGTAGCAGTGGTAATGGGCATTTTAGTTTCATTACAGGCTCTGGGGTTAACCAGACAAGTGGATGTTTTGGCCTGAAAAACATGGTCAAGGCAAGCCTGATTACAGCCGATACAGGTATTTATAAGATCAGCCCGATTAGCAGCAGCTTTATTGATAAACTCGGCATCCGCCAAAAATGGGCGCGCCATGGATACCATATCGGCATGCCCATCAGCTAATACCTGTTCGGCAGTATCCGGCATATTAATACGATTGGAAGTAATAACAGGGATGGATAGGTGTTCACGTACTGCTTGGGTTACCCAGGTAAAGGCTGCACGAGGCACCTTGGTGGCAATGGTGGGTACTCGAGCTTCATGCCAGCCAATGCCCGTATTGATAATAGTAGCGCCCGCTTTTTCTATGGCCTGACCCAAGTGGACTATTTCTTCCAGATTGCTGCCTTCTGGCACCAGATCCAGCATGGATAAACGGTAGATAATAATAAAGGCGTCGCCGGTGGCTTCCCGTACCCGGCGTACCACTTCCACAGCCAGACGGATGCGGTTGTCATAGTCACCCCCCCATTCATCGTCCCGTTTATTAGTCTGGGTAACGATAAACTGGTTAAGGAAGTAGCCTTCCGAACCCATAATCTCAACACCGTCATAGCCCGCATCCTGAGCCAATTTGGCACAATTCACAAAGTCCTGAATTTGTTGTTCGATTTCATCAGCTGTTACTGCTTTTGGGGTAAACGGATTAATAGGGGCCTTAATAGCGGAAGGAGCAATGGAGTTTGGGGCATAGGCATAACGGCCAGTATGCAGAATTTGCATACAGATTTTACTACCTGCTTCATGTACGGCCTGGGTGACAATTTGATGCTTAGGCACATGACTGGCATCGTCAAGAGCGATCGCCCCGGCAAATACCAAGCCTTGGTCATTGGGTGATACGCCACCAGTAACAATTAAGCCAACGCCACCCTCGGCACGTTCACGGTAGAATTCAGCCAAGCGTTCAAAACCATTTTTGGCTTCTTCCAGACCAGTATGCATGGAACCCATAATGACGCGATTTTTTAGTTGCGTAAAACCCAGGTCAAGTGGAGCCAGCAGATGAGGGTAGTGAGTATTGGACATAATATTCAAACAGTTGTTTTAACAATGCCTCTACAGTAGGTGTAAATTGGCTGCGGGTCAAATTGATGACCTCTAGGTCATAACTGCATCTTGGCGATAAGGTGTTTGCTGATATGCCCATTGCATATATTGTTCAACCTGTCTGGTCTCTTGTTGGCAGAATTGCGCTATGGCCGGATCAAAGCCTGTTTCCTGCAACCAATGGTAGGAATGGGTGGCTTGAGGAGTAAAGCCTCGAGCTAGTTTATGTTCTCCCTGTGCACCGGCATCAAAATGCTTGAGTCCCTTGGCGATACAGTAGTCAATACCTTGATAATAGCAGGTTTCAAAATGTAGTAGGGGTATGTCTTCAAAGTATCCCCAATAGCGCCCGTATAGCGTCTCTGAGTCTTTAAAGTACCAGGCATAGGCCACAGCTTGAGTGTTGCCATCAGGTTTGCCTTGACGCTGGGCTTTTATCAGCACAATTTGTTCTGGCATGGTTTGCACCAATAAGCTGAATACTTCGGCATTAAGGTAGGGCTGACGCCCTCTTATATGATAGGTGTTGGCATAACAAGCATAGAAGTTGGCTATCTCTTGTGCACTAATATCTGCTCCTTCTAGCCAGCAGAAATCGATACCTGCCTTTTGGATCTGATGGCGTTCCTTACGTAGCACTTTGCGTTTGCGTGAAGTGAGATTGGCAAGAAAGTTCTCAAACTGGGAATAATGCTGATTATACCAATGATACTGGCAGCCCAGACGGCGGTGCCAGGATGTTTTATTGGCTGCTGCCCAGTCCTGTTGCTGGGCAAATAGCCAGTGCCAGCTATAAAAACCATACTCGCGTGCCAGAGCAGGCAGCTGTGCACTCAGAAATGCCAGCACTCTAGGTAGATCAGTGTTTGGGGCCAGCAGTATACGTGGCCCTGCGCAAGGCGTATAGGGAATGGCGGTAACCAGTTTAGGGTAGTATGGACGGCCATAGTGTTTATGGGCTTCGGCCCAGGCAAAGTCAAATACATACTCACCCCAAGAGTGGTGTTTTATATAGGCAGGTAACAGGGCAACTGGTTGCTTTGACTCGGTAATTTCCATATGCATGGGTTGCCAGCCTGTGTTACTACCCGTGCAGCCACTGAGTTCTAGGCACTGGTGAAACTGATAGCGAGTAAAGGGTGTATTGGCTGAGATATAACAGTTCCAGGTGGCAGGCGTTATACTCTTGATGCTTTGATGCATAATAACTTGCATAAACTGACTATTTAGCTATAGGACAAAAGTTAAGCTTATCATGATGTAGTCTTGTGTGCGTTATAGATAGCATGGTGGTTTACTTGCTCTTTATACCCATTGCTGGTGGCTCTGTGTGTCCCTTATTTTGCATAACAAAATGTTATTAAATTGGGTGGCTAAATGTTGTTTGACCCTTGCTTTGGTGGCTTATATGCTTGCTTCTTTATGACTCTTTATTGAGGTGATGATGCAATTTGAAGGAATTTATGTGCCGGTGATCACGCCTTTTGATGCTGACTATGGCATCAATGAGAAGGCTTACGGCGACATTATTGAAGGCACTATCGCCGCTGGTATGCAAGGTATTATTGTGGGTGGTACGACAGGTGAATATTATGCCATGACCCGTGCCGAACGTATTCGTACCATGGAAATTGCCAAACAGGTGATTAATGGGCGAGTACCACTGATTGCCGGTGTTGGCGCCTTGCGTACGGAAGATGCCGAAGACTATGCCCGGGAAGCCCTGCGTATTGGTGCTGACTGTATGCTGTTGGGGGCCCCTTACTATGCCTGCCCAACCTCTCTGGAATTAATGCGGCATTGTTTATCGGTGGCAAGAGCCGCTGATCTGCCCATTATGCTCTATAACTTCCCGGATCGAACCAATGCCCCTATGGATGAAGAATTTCTGCAGCGGGTCAGTCAGCGGGCCAACTTCTGTGCCATTAAGGAAAGTAGTGGTGATATTAATCGTTTACACCTGTTAGCTCGCCACTACCCCCATATCCAATTGTGTGTGGGTATGGATGATCAGGCCCTGGAGTTCTTTGCCTGGGGCGCGCGCAGTTGGGTGGCCGGGGCTTCCAACTTTCTGCCCAAAGAGCATTACGCACTGTATCATGCTTGTGTCGTTGAGCAAGACTTTGATAAGGGGCGGCGTATTATGACAGCCCTGCTACCTCTGATGAAAGCTCTGGAGCAGGGTGGTAAATTTGTGCAGAGTATCAAGTTTGGTTGTGAACTGCAGGGTATGTATGCCGGTACAGTGCGTAAACCGTTGCGCGGTCTGACCAAAGATATGCGGCGTGAGTTTGCTGTCGTGGTGGAAGTGGTGCAAACCACTGTGGCTGGCATCTTGGCAGAATCTGCTCAAGCAAACAAACAACATAAAAGCGTTAAAGCGAACTAGGGAGTAGATGACATGTTAAGTAAACAGGACTATCAAGCCATTGCTGCCAATCTGGATTTACCGACTAACGCCTTTATTAATGGCCATTTTACTGCTGCCCAAAGTGGTGCCACCTTTACTACACTCAATCCTGCTACTGGAGCAGAGTTGGCGCAGGTAGCTGCTTGCGACTCAGCCGATGTGGATATGGCTGTGCAGAGAGCGCGTGAAGCCTTCGAAAGTGGTATCTGGAGCAAGCTACAGCCTACCGAGCGCAAGCAGGTGATGATTCAGTTTGTTAAGTTGTTGCGGCGCCATCGTCATGAACTGGCCGTATTGGAAGCGCTGGACAGTGGCAAGCCTATTCGTGATTGTGAAGCTATTGATATTGAAGAGACCATTGCCTGCATCCAATGGCACGCTGAGGCCATTGACAAGATTTATGATCAGGTAGCTCCCACCGGCGATGACGCAGTTGCTATGATTGTGCGTGAACCCTTAGGGGTTGTGGCGGCTGTGTTGCCGTGGAATTTTCCCATGTTAATGGCGGCCTGGAAACTGGGCCCGGCTCTGGCTGCAGGCAACAGTCTAATCCTTAAACCAGCCGAAGAAACCAGCATGACCTGCTTACGCATGGCTGAATTGGCTCTGGAGGCAGGTATCCCGGCCGGTGTTCTGAATGTGCTGCCGGGTATGGGGGAAACCTGTGGCCAGGCCATAGGTCGCCATATGGATATTGATGGTGTGTCCTTTACTGGTTCTACGGAAGTAGGGCGTTATTTTCTTAAGTATGCTGCCGAAAGCAACCTGAAGAAGGTAGTATTGGAATGTGGTGGCAAGAACCCATGTATTGTTTTGGATGATGCGGAACGTCTGGATGAGGTGGCTGAACAGGTTTTGACCGCAGTATTTTGGAATATGGGCGAAAACTGCTCATCTAATTCAAGGCTTATTGTTCATGCTGATATCAAGCCACAGTTACTGGCCAAATTACAGGATCAACTGGGTGACTGGCGTGTTGGTGACCCACTGGACCCACAGTTTGCTCTGGGCGCCATGATTTCGGCAGCGCATTTTGACAAGGTTATGGGGTATATAGCTGCCGGCAAGCAGGAAGGTGCTAGCTTATTTGCCGGGGGCAAGGCAATTGACACAGGCAGTGGCTGGTTTATCGAGCCCACCATATTTGATAATGTGACGCCCGCCATGAGTATTGCTCAGGCTGAAATTTTTGGCCCCGTATTGTCTATCTTGACGGTTAACTCGGCTGCTGAAGCGGTTGCCTTAGCTAATGACACCTGCTATGGGTTGGCAGCGTCCATCTTTACCAGCAATGTGCGGCGCGCTCATAATATGGCCAGAGCCATTAAAGCCGGTACAGTGACGGTTAATTGCTACGGCGAGGGCAATTTGGCGACGCCCTTCGGAGGCTATAAGGAATCCGGCTTTGGCGGCCGTGATAACGGTATCCACGCCCATGATCAGTATACCGAAGTAAAGACCATATGGCTGGACTTAACCACTGAATCAGATGCGGAACTGGATTAAGACGGGTTATGCAGAAGGTCAAAAAATTCCCTGATTACCCTAATGACAGCGGTTGGTATGCTAGCTTGCCGGCGCGGCAAGCTGGCCCGTCGCTAACAGCGGATATTAGTGCTGATGCGGTTATTTTGGGGGCTGGTTTTGCCGGTTTAAGTGCTGCTCACCGTTTGGCTGAACTAAAACCCGATTGGCAGATACTAGTGGTTGATGCTTTGCCGGTGGGTATGGCCAGCAGTGGTCGCAATTCGGGGTTTATGATTGACTTGCCCCATACCCTTGATTCCCAGTCCTATACCAGCTCCGCTGGCGGTGTCAATGACGCTGATCGACAGGTTATTGCGTTTAATCGCAGCGCCATTGATTATGGTCGTACACTGGTAGAACGTTACCATATTGATTGTGACTGGAGTGAAACTGGCAAAATTCATGCTGCTGCTACGGCCCAGGGAGCAAAAAGTCATACCGACTTTATGCGTGGCCTAGACGCCCTGGGTGAAGCCTATACGCCCTTGAGTGGTGTGCAGATGCAGGCCACTACCGGCATTGATTACTATCACTCCGGGGTGCATACACCCGGTACAGTGGCCGTGCAACCAGCGGCATTGGTCCGTGGTTTGGCAGCGCATCTGCCAAGCAATGTCAGCCTTTATGAAAATACTCCTGTAACTGGTTATGAGTGGGCTAGTCCCCATCAATTAAACACGCCTAATGGCTGTATTCGTGCCCGGCAGGTATTACTTTGCAATAACGGCTTTGGTGCCATGTTTGGGCTCCACAAAAACAACCTTCTTCCCATTTTGCTATTTGCCAGCATGACCCGGGTCATGAGTTCGCAAGAGCAAGCCTTGTTGGGCGGTGAAAAACAGTGGGGGCTGGTTCCCTCGCACCCGGCGGGAGCGACCATTAAACGTACTGCAGACCAGCGTTTGGTGGTACGTACGGGGATCAAATCCAGTTATAATATGCGTTATGGTCCACAGGTCATAGGGGCTATGCAAGCCCTGCACCGATCTTCTTACCAACGGCGTTTTGGCGCTCAGCTACCTGCTCTGGAGTTTGAGTATAGTTGGGGTGGCTTATTATGTATGAGCCGTAATGAGGGAACGGTTTTTGGTACGGTTGGCAAGCGCCTGCATGCCGCCATTTGTCACAATGGTCTGGGCGTCGCTCGTGGTACTGCTGCCGGCAAACTTTTGGCGGAACATGTGGCAGGCCATGACAGTGAGCTCTTGCGTCAGTATTTACAGTCTCCGCAGCCGGCATGGATGCCAGCCCACCCCATTTCTACTCTAGGGGTGATGGGTAATATTTGGCGTCATCAAACCCTTGCCGGTCGAGAAGCCTAAAAACTATTTAACAACCATTGACTTAGAGCTTGCACATCCGGGTTATCTGCCCGGTTGGACTTGATGGCCAGATAATAACCTCGCCCCGTATCCCATTGTTTATCTGTTAAGGCGATCAGCTTGCCTTTGGCGACCAGATCACCAATAGAATGTTCAAAGCCCAGAGCGATACCTTCGCCTTCCAATACAGCCTGAATCAACATCAGGTAATTGTTAAAGGTCAAACCACTGGGTTTTAAATCCACTGTGTCGATACCAAAGTGCTGTAACCAGGCTGGCCAGTCAATCGCATCCCAACCAATATTTTCCCACAACTGCTCGTCCATATGCAGTAAGCGATGGGCTAACAAATGCTCCGGATGCTTGGGTCTTGTATGTTTGTCAAGATAACTCGGGCTACATACAGGGTAGGCACGTTCAGAGAATAAATAATGGGTTTCATTGCCTTGTAATTGGCTATTTCCACAGGTTAGCGCCAAATCCACTTTTTCTGAGCGCTGTTCCTGAGCATTGTCGGTGGCAATAACATGCACTTTTAGATGGGGGTATTGTTGTTGGAAGGCACGAATACGTGGCATTAACCAAAACGAAGAAAAGGCATGGGTAGCGGCAATGGTGACCTGACCAAAAGTCAGTGTCCGGCGAATATCATCACACACACTGCCAATATGTCCTAGTCCCATAGTTACTGCTTGAAATAGGCGCTCACCCTCTTTACTAAGCTCCAGGTGGCGGCGCACACGCAAAAATAATTGACAGCCTAATTGGTCTTCCAGACGTTTTATTTGCCGGCTTACAGCAGCCTGAGATACACACAGCTCGTCGGCGGCTTGAGTAAAGCTGAGATGGCGGGCTGCGGCTTCGAAAGTAACCAGACCATTAATGCCCGGCAGTTTTTTTCGTAACATAACATTGTTCTATTAAAGTATACGCCGCCAGTTTAGTTGGTTGGGTTATGGCCTGTAAATAGATAACTATATGTTATCCATATGTACAAAAATGTTGTTTGTGCTATGTCGGCAAGCAGCGTATTTTGGGGTTTGTGATAAATTAGCTGGCTAGTGGAAATAACTTATGTCGCAAGCTTTTGCCGAAGCAACTAAATTCCGCCGCGGAGGCCGAGCCAATCGCCGTGCCTTGCGCACTGACAATATCGAACAAATGCTGCCCCAGTTAAAGCGGGGCCTGCCTTATATGGAACCACTTAATCAAGCTCAAATTGACTTGATTGATGATGCTTCCATGGCCATTCTGGAAGATGTCGGTGTGGTATTTCGAGATGATATTGCACTAAATGATTGGCGTCAGGCTGGTGCCAGAGTAGAAGGTGATTTGGTTAAATTCGACCGGGAAATGATTCGTGAACTAATCAGTAGCATACCAGCTGAATTTAATTACCATGCTCGTAATGTCGCCAATAATCTGCAATTTGGTGGCCCCCACAGTATGTTTGTGCCCATGACCGGGGCGCCCTTTCTACGTGATCTGGAGGATGTGCGCCGCAACCCGACACTGGATGATCTGGCCATGTTCCATAAGTTGGCCCATATGAGCCCGGCTTTGCACTCCTCAGCTCACCATATTGTGGAACCTATGGATCACCCAGTGCCCTGGCGTCACCTACAAATTACCTATTCCTCAATGAAGTACTCAGACAAGACCTTTATGGGTATGACTACGTCGGGTAAAAATGCCGAAGATGTAATGGCTATGTGTGACATTCTGTTTGGCAAAGACTTTGTTGATCAGCACGCAGTCACCACGGGTAATATCAATGGCAATTCACCTCTGGTGTGGGATGAAACCATGCTTGGGGCCATGCGTGCCTTTGTTAAACGCAAACAGCCCGTACTATGTTCACCCTTTGTTTTAGGTGGGGCCAACACACCCGCCTCAACCGTACCGGCAGTGGTGCAATTAAATGCCGAGGCCTTGTCAGCACTAGCTTATACGCAGTTACTAAACCCCGGGGCAAGAGCCATTTACGGGCATTATCTGGCGACCGTTTCCATGCGTTCGGGAGCGCCTATGGCAGGCACGCCGGAAATCTGTCTGATGAACTATATGATTGGTCAGATGGCGCGTTTTTATGATGTGCCCTGGCGTACTTCCAATACTCTGGGCGGGGCAAAAACCTTTGATGCTCAAGCTGGTTACGAAAGTGGGGTAAACCTGATGGCAGTGATGGCTGCAGGAGCTAATTATATTTGGCATTCAGCAGGTTGGAATGAGGCAGGTATGCACTGCTCGGTAGCAAAGTTTATGGTGGATGCGGAACAATGCGCTATGGCTTATCGCATGACTGAAGGCCCGCGTTGGGATGACTTTGATACGGCTTTGGCTGCCGTACGTGATGTGGGGCCGGGTGGCCACTATCTGGGACATCAGCACACGCAGGAGAACTTCGAAAGAGCCTTCTTTATGCCTAAATTACTAGATAATATGAGTATAGAACAGTGGGTTGCTGAGGGTAGTATGGATATTACTGAGCGGGCCTTAAAGTTGGCCAAAACCAAATTGGCTGAGTATCAGGAACCCAAGCTGGATGTAGCAATAAATGATGAGCTACTGGATTATATTGCCCGTCGGGAAAGAGAAATTCCCGACGCTGGTGGTTTGAACGAAGAGTATTAATGCTTACTGAGCAGATGCTTGCCCAATTAGTCTGTGGGTTGAATGTGAGTTGAGAGATAATATGACAGACCCTTTATTAACCCCCTTTACACTGGGTAAGGTGCATTTGCGCAACCGTTTAATGAGTACTGCTCATGCCCCGGGCTATATTGAAGATCGTATGCCCAAGCAGCGTTATCGTTTATATCATCAGGCTAAGGCTAAAGGTGGTTTGGCCCTGACTATGTTTGGTGGTTCCTGTACAGTATCGCCGGATTCGCCTGCGGCTTTTGCCCAGATAGATCTGAGCCATGATCGGGTTATACCCTGGATTAAGGAACTGGCTCACAGCGTGCATGATGAGGGTGCCGCCATTATGTGCCAGATAACGCATCTGGGCCGTCGCACAGCTTTTGATGTGGAGCACTGGTTGCCACCTGTAGCTCCCAGTGCCATACCAGAACGCCCCCATGGCAGTAACCCGGCGGTATTGCGTGCTGCCGATTTGACCCGTATCGCTGCCGATTATGCTCAGGCTGCATACCGCTGTGCCGAAGCCGGCCTGGATGGGATAGAGTTGATGGCCTATGCCCACTTGCTGGACCAATTTTGGACCCCGGCCTTTAACCAGCGCGCCGATGCTTATAGTGCCGATGAGCAGAACCGTTTGGCTTTTACCCTGCAGGTTATGGATGCCATCCGTGCCGCCGTGGGGCAGGACTTTTTGTTAGGCATTCGAATGACGGGCGACGATTTTTTAGCACAATCACAAGGCTTGCAAGGTCTCGATGAGGCTGCTTGTCTGCAGATTGCCCAGCAATTAGAGGCTAGTGAGCAACTGGACTTCTTTAACTTTGTTGGCGGTCATCTGACTACCGATATGGGTTTGGCTGACTGTATTCCTCCTATGGGCAATCCTTCTGCCCCCTTTTTATCTCTAGCCGCACGTATGAAACAGGCCCTCAAATTGCCAGTTATGCATGCCACCCGGGTGACTGATGTAGCCAGCGCTCGCTACGCTATAGAATCCGGTGCTGTGGACTTGATTGGTATGACCCGTGGGCATATGGCAGACCCCAATATTATTGCCAAGTTAAGCCTTGGTCAGGAGCACCGTATCCGTCCATGTGTGGGGGCGGGCTATTGCCTTGATCGTTTACATGCCAAGGGTGAGGCCTTGTGTATCCATAATGTGGCAACCGGGCGTGAAGCCAGTATTTCCCATCAGCTTAAGACGGCAAAAGAGTCCCGTGATGTGGTTGTCGTCGGTGCTGGCGTAGCGGGTTTGGAAGCTGCCCGTGTGGCTGCTGAAAGAGGGCATAAGGTGACGGTGCTGGAAGCCACTGCGCAGGTGGGAGGACAGGTTAATCTGGCGGCTATGGTGCCCAGACGCAGAGAAATGGCCAGTATTATTGGCTGGCTCAAGCAGGAATGTGATGCTTTGGGCGTCAGCTTTGTATATAACTGTCTGGCTGAGTCGGAAGACGTTTTACAATATAGCCCTGAGATGGTGGTTATCGCCACTGGTGGACTACCCAGACCTTTATCTCTGCAGCAAGGTGAGCATCTGGTAACAGGGTTATGGGATATATTAAGTGGTTATGCCAAACCTGCGGCCAAGGTGTTGCTGTATGACAATAATGGTGGTCATCAGGCTATGAGTGCAGGCGGCTTTATGCTGACCAACGGCACCCAAGAACTGGAATTGGTAAGCCCTTATCGAACGGTAGGGCGTGATATTGGTGATGTTAATTTCCCTCATTATCTGCGCGACCTTTATGCTGCTGATGCCAGATTGACGCCAGATTGGGAGCTGGTGGCGGTGGCGTCTGAAGCGGGTCAGTTATGCGCTACCTTGTGGAATGAATACAGTGCTACCAGCCAAACCCGGTTGGTAGATCAGGTGGTAGTAGAAAACAGCACCGATGCTAATGATCAGCTATTTTATGCTCTGGTACCACAGAGTCGAAATAATGGAGACATAGATTTTATTGGTATTCAGCAGGATCAGCCACGTTTGCTTGACGTTAATCCTCAGGGGCAGTTTTATTTATACCGTATTGGTGATGCCTGGGCCGGGCGTAATATTCATGCTGCCTTGTATGATGCCATCAGGCTGTTAAAAGATTATTAGAGGGTTTCGCAGCATGGTTATTGGGTCCAATAAAGGCGTTGTTGTCTGGCCCCCGCACAAGATTCTGCGGCGGGTGTGGCTTTATATTAATGATAAAATTCAGGAGCAAAATCATGCGCTTTGTTGACAAAAGGGTCATTATCACCGGTGCTGCTGGAGGTATCGGCCAGACACTGGTTGACTTGTTTGCTCGCGAAGGTGCGCAAATATTGGCTACGGATTATCAAGGTGACAAGTTGCAGGCCTTACTACCAAGTTGGCAGGCAAAGGGCTATAAGGTTGTTACACAAGCGGGTGATTTAGCTTATAAAACCGATTGTGAGGCCTTAGTTGAGGCTTGTGTTAAGCAGTTTGGTGGAGTAGATGTGTTGCTTAACAATGCTGGTATTATTCCGCGAGGTAATATTCTGGAGACCACCGATGAGATGTGGTTTGCTGCTATGAATGTCAACCTTAATGCAGTATTTTACCTGTGCCGGGCAGCTATCCCCTATATGCAGCAGGCGGGTGCGGGTGCCATCGTTAATACCAGCTCCGTCTGGGGTACAGAACCAGGCCCGGGACATGTGGCCTATTGCACCAGTAAAGGGGCCTTGGCATGTTTGACTCGTAATCTGGCTGTTGATCATGCGCCAGATAATATTCGAGTCAATGCGGTATGCCCCAATGAGGTGAACACGCCCATGATCCGCACAGGCTTTGCGCGCCGGGGTTTGGATCCCGATGAAGGGGTGGCGCAGCTTAATCAAAGTGTGCCCTTGGGGCGCATTGCAGAAGCAGAAGATATTGCTGATGTGATTGCTTTTTTAGCATCGGATGCAGCAGGTTATGTGTGTGGTGCAGTGGTGCCAGTGACCGGAGCTAAACCAGTATATGGGTGAAAAGACTATGCAAAAAGTTGTCTTAGTAACAGGCGGAGGTGCCGGTATAGGCTTAGGCATCAGCCAAGCCTTTCTGGCGGCTGGTTATCAGCTAGTGGTGGTGCAACGCTCGGCATTGCCAGAGGTCTTGGCTACTAATCCACAAGTGGGCTATTTTGCTTTGGATTTAAGCCAGCAGGACTTTGCTGGCTTGGTTGAATATGTGACTAACCGCTATGGACGCTTGGATGCGCTGGTCAATAATGCGGGCTTTATGCAGGAACAGCCTATGGGATATCTACAGAGGGACGACTGGGACCGCATGCTATCAGTCAATGTCACCACTCCAGTATTTCTAACCCAAGCCCTGCAGCCGCTATTAATGGCCAGTAAAGGCGCTGTTGTTCATATTGGCTCCATTGAAGGCCTGGCCAGCAACCCTCAACACGTTGCCTATTGCGCTAGCAAAGGTGCAGTGCACAGTATAACTCAAGCCATGGCCGTGGATCTTGGGCAGTATGATATTCGTTGCAATGCCATTGCCCCGGGGTGGATAAGATCGACACTTAGTGATACCTATATTAATGCCCAGGATGATGTCGAGGGTGCTTGGCAGGGTTTGCATAAAATGCATCCGGCAGGGCGGGTTGGTGAGCCTCTGGATATTGGTCAGGCAGCCGTATTTTTAGCCAGTCCACAGGCAAGCTTTATCACCGGACAAATATTGGTTGTGGATGGTGGCCGCACGGCCAAGCTCCCTTTACCTTTTTAGCCTCTAGTGCTTGTGCTGGCTGTTCGGCAATGATGTAATAGGGGGCAAATAACAACAAGGGCCTCCGTTTGAAGCAAGCTGCGTATAAACCTTGGCTAGCCGCTGCACTGGATTTGGGTTCCAATAGTTTTCATGTGACTATTGTTGATACTCGTGTCCAGCCTTATCGCGTGTTATTTCGCTATGGTGAAAAAGTACAGCTGGGAGCTGGTTTGGATAGCCATAACCAATTATCTGCTGAGGCACTGGCAAGAGGCCTCAATGCCATTCGTGGTATGGCCGACCGCATGGCACAGGTGGTCCCGCAACAGCGCTATATTGTGGCCACAAATACTTTGCGCGTGGCCAGCAATCGGCAGGACTTTATCCGCTCGGCAGAACAAATCTTGCAGGCGCCAGTACAAGTTATTAGTGGCGAGCGAGAGGCCCAACTGATCTTTGCCGGTGTAGTAGATGAACTATCGAGCCTCACCTTAGGCAATAGGGTTAAATTGGTGATTGATATTGGCGGCGGTAGTACAGAAATTTCCTGTGGCAATGACACCCCACGCTTGCTTAATAGCTTCCCTATGGGTTGTGTTGCCTACAGTCGTGAATTTTTCCCGGATCGCTGCATCACCTTGGCCGCTATGCAAGCGGCGGTACAAGCGGCTCGCCAATGTGTAATAAACCATGTTGCGCAGTATCAAAGTTATGGTTGGCAGTTTGCTGTGGGATCATCTGGGACCATCAAAGCCCTGACAGCCCTAAGTGGACAAAAGGATCAGGGATTGCCGTTACTGACGCAGTCGAGTATGGCCACCATTGAACAACGTATTATGCAGTTTGCCACCTTGGATGAAGTTAACTTGGCTAACTTGCGTCCTGACCGTGGGGAAGTACTTCCTGCCGGCTATGCTATTACCCTGGGTCTGATGCAGGCTTTTCAACTGGATCAGTTATATTTCTCCAGCAGTGCTTTGCGTGAGGGGGTTATTGCCAGCTATATAAAGACCTAGGCTGCCTATATATGCAAATACCTATTGCCGGTCCAAATACACCAGCCCCTACTAAGGCTGGTGTATACACATGACAAGTTTAAACTGCCAGGTATTCTTCGCGCAGAGCCTGATTATCCAGCACCTCTTGCGCGGTGCCAGTAAACACAATTTCACCAGTATCGATGATAATGGCGTGGTCAGCCAGTTTTAGCGCTGCCACGGCATTTTGCTCGACGATTATAGTGGTAATACCCATCTTCTTAACTTCCTGCAACATGCGCTCAATTTCCTGGACGATAACTGGTGCCAAGCCCTCATAAGGCTCATCCAGTAACAGCAATTTAACGTCACGGCATAGAGCGCGGGCAACAGAAAGCATTTGTTGTTCGCCCCCAGATAAAGATGATGCTTCCTGTTTGCGACGTTCTGCCAAACGCGGGAAGTGGCTGTAGACTCGCTCTTTATCCCAGCCTATTGGCTCGGCGATTTGGGCCAGAGTAAGGTTATCTTCCACGGTGACGCCAGGGATAATACGCCGATCTTCACAGACCAGTTGAATGCCATTGCGGGCAGCTTCATATGTTTCCATAGTGTGCATTGCCTGCCCATTTAACCAGATTTCTCCACTGGTTAACGCAGGCTGGTTAGCTCGGGCAATGGTACGCAAAGTAGAGGATTTGCCAGCACCGTTACGGCCTAAAAGAGCAACAATTTCTCCTTCTGGGATATCAAAAGATACACCTTGCACTACATAACTTTCACCATAGTAGGCGTTTAAGTCACGACAGGAGAAGAAAGATTGCACTTGGTGATTGTTTGCTAATACGCTCATTATATTCTCCTTACACTTGCGCTTCGCCAAGGTAGGCTTCAATGACTTTTGGGTGACCTTTGATGTCATCTGGCGAACCTTCGGCAATAATTTGCCCTTGCGCCAGTACCGAAATTTTTTCTGACAAGGAAAATACCACATTCATATCGTGTTCTACGATAACCTTGGTTATACCGTCCTGCAGATTATTCAGCAGTTCAATAGTTTGCTCAGTTTCGTGACGCGCCATACCTGCTGTTGGCTCGTCCAACAATAGCAGGCGTGGTTTGTGAGCCAAACAAATAGCCATTTCCAAGCGGCGTTTGTCACCTCGCGATAGACTGTCAGCACGCACATGCAGCTTATCCTTGAGGCCGAGTTCACAGATCTGCTCTTCAGCAAATTCAATCAATGGTCGTTGGTGGCTGCTACTTTCAAACATATTCATACGAAAAGAACCATCACGGGCAGCAAATACTGGGATGGTGACATTTTCTAAAACGGTCATTTCTGGAAATACAGCCGGTGTTTGAAAAACCTTGGCAATACCTAACTGGTTAATGTCGTGTGGCTTTACATTCAATAGCGGTTTGCCATCGAACATTACCGAACCATCGTTGGGTTCCAACATGCCAGTCAGGACGTTTAACAGCGTTGATTTACCTGCACCATTAGGGCCAATCAAAGCATGGGTGGTTCCTTCTTCAATCTTCAGGTTGACATTTTGTAGAGCTTTCAGGCCACCAAAGTTAAGAGAGACCTGATGAATATCTAAAATAGGCATGATGACTCTCCTTACTCTTGCTTAATACGTTTGTACAGGCGGGATAAAGCTTCCATAAAGCCACCTGGCATAAAGATTACAACGGCCATAAAGATAAAGCCTAGTACCAGTAACCACTGTTCCCCCAGATCTACCGACAGAACATTTTCGAAGTAGAGCATAAATCCTGCTCCCAACATGGGGCCAACCAGTGTGCCAACACCACCAATCACACTCATAATGACGATTTCACCAGACTGATGCCAGCCTAGGAATTCATGGCCTACAAAGGGTTCATATACCACCATTAGAGCACCGGCCAGGCCAGCATACATAGCACTGATAACAAACGTCAGCAGCTTATATTTACGCGCATTAATACCCGTGTACTCCAGACGTTGCTGATTACATTTGATAGCCCGCATCATCAAACCTACCGGAGATCGCTCAATACGCTTGGCAATATAAAACATGATAATGGCAACCAGGGTGACCAAGTAGAATACCGCATCACCTTGCATTTTGATGCCTGCCAACATAGGTGTTGGCATACCAGTGAGGCCGTTTTCGCCACCTGTCCATTCCTGCAACATAGCCATGGCCATGGAGTGAAACATCTCCGCGAAGGCTAGGGTCAGGATAGAGAAGTAAATGCCGGTGCGCTTTAGGGTTAGTAAGCCAATGATTACAGCCACTAGGGTAGAAACCAATACCGCAACCATGATGGCAGGAATGATTTGAGCAGAAAAATCTTTTAGCATCAGACCTGTAGTATAGGCTGCGATGCCAAAGAAAGCAGCGTGTCCAAAGGACAGGTAGCCCGTATAACCTAACAGCAAATCAAAGCCAACCACAAAGATACAAAAGATCATAATCTTGGTGTCTAGCCCAGAGTAACCACCAAGCAAGGGGAACCAAAAAGGCATGGTAAGTGCGATTAGAGCGAAGATCACGACAGCTTTATTGCGTTGTAAAAAACCTTGTTGTATGTTCATTATTCGAATACTCCCTTAGCACCCAATAGACCCCGTGGACGAACCAGAAGAACAATAACGGTAATCAGGTAAATAATGATGGTGGAAAGGTTTATATCGTAAGCAGTAAAGCTTTGCGCCATACCAATAAGTATGCCAGCCAATACAGCACCACTTAGAGAACCCATGCCGCCGATCACAACCACTAAAAAGGAAGGTACCAGCAAGTGCATACCGACTTCGGGTGATACTTGGGTAACAGGGCCACCAAAGACGCCGGCAATACCAGCAATAAGAGAACCAAGACCAAACACAATCATAAAGCGGCGATTAATATTCACCCCTAAAAATTGCAGCATTTCCGAATCCCGCATTCCAGCTCGGATGACCAGACCAAAAGTAGTCCAGTGCAGCAAGGCAAACACGGCAGACACAGTCACAATAGACACAACTACCAGAATCATGCGCCACTTGGGATAAACTACAAAGCCTTCCAGAAAAGGGAACCATTCATGCATCAGAATAATGCCGTTGCCCCAGCTGGGTATGGCAAAAGGAATATTGTTAGCACCAAAAACCCACTTCAGGAGTTCCTGTATGACGATGGCCAAACCAAAAGTGACCAGAATTTGATCAGTATGTGGCCGGTTGTAAAAAAATTGAATCAAACCACGTTCCATGGCCAACCCAAGTATAAACAGGATGGTTGGAACGAGAACCAGCGCCATACCAAAACCCATAGCGTCATTAATAGATACGGCGAGATAAATCGCTACCAGGTACAGGGCACCGTGGGCGAAATTAACCACTCCCAAGGTGCCAAAAATAAGAGTCAGCCCAAGTGCGATAAGCACGTAGATCGATCCCATTTGTAGGCCGGTGAGCAGTTGCATAAAGAATGCATTGATCGACAGGTCAAACATTGCTGATGCTCCATTTGCTGTTATTGCAGAACAGAATTAACAATAATTCTAGTTATAAAAACACCGCAGGATAAAGGCATTATTTTGCATGTGTTTTTGTTAATAATTTATGTAAAAAAGTGGGCAGTCAATATACCCACTTTAATAACAGGCCAGCCCCATGGCTGGCCTGTCAATGATCATACAAGGGCTCACTAAGCTGGCTTGTATGGACCCAGCTCACCTGGGAAGATGCTTGGGTCGTAGTCTGCCGTGGCACGATCTACTTCCTGTAATACTTCCAGATAGTCAAAATCACTGGTACGAGCCGATGGGGATTTACCCTTCATCACCAGCATGCTCTTGATACACTGGTGGTCAACACCACGGTACAGGGTTGAACCGTTACCCGCGCCATCAAACTCAAAGTCTTCCAGAGCCTTGATAACTGCTGGTGGGTAGAAGGTGCCTGCCATTTCACAAGCATTGGCATATAGCAGAGTCTGTACATAACAGGTATGAGCAGCCTGTGAGGGTGGGAAGCCATACTCATCAGTAAAGGCTTTAACGAATACCTTGGAACCTTCATCCTGAAGCGCCCAGTTCCAACCGGAGGTGCCTAGTACACCATCGATATTGGTGGATCCGGCTCCTTTAGCCATTAGGCGAGAGTATAGTGGTACCACGATCTCCAGATTTTTGCCGTTTTTCTGCATATCACGCATACCGAAGTTAACAGCATTGGTCAAAGAGTTCACCATATTTGCGCCATAGTGGTTTAATACCAGTACGTCAGCATCAGAGTTCAATACCTGAGCCAAATATTGTGAGAAGTCGGTAGTTTTCAGAGGCGTCATAATATTGCCCTCTGTGGCCCAACCTTCAGCCTCGGTAAACTGTTGCATGGATTCTTGCTGAGTATGACCCCAGGAATAGTCCGCAGTCAGGTGGAAAGCGCGGCGATCTTTGCCATATTCACTGCTCAACACGGGGGCCAAAGCCTTGCCAGTCATATGAGCATTAAAGAAATGACGGAAACCATAGCGGCGCTTGTCTTTACCTGTGGTGTCATTGGAGTGAGTCAGGCCACACATAAAGATAATGCCCAACTCGTGGCATAAATACTGTTGTGCTATGGCGATACCAGAGGATGAACCACCCGTAACCATAATAACCTTGTCACGCTCGATCATACGGCGAGCGGAAGTCCGTGAAGCATCTGCATTGGTTTGCGTGTCACCGGTAACGTAAGTGACTTTCTTACCCAGTACACCGTTGCCGGTCAATTTACTTGGCTTTAATGTTTCCAGCATGCCGCCACCATTGTTCAGGTGTTTAACGGCAAGCTTGTATGCACGCAGTTCGTCGGCGCCTTCATCAGCATAAGCGCCAGTTTGGGGTACATTGAACCCGAATACGACTTCACTACCCTTGACTGGATAGTTACCAATGGCATCGTGGCCATCGGCCCAAGCATTTTTGGTAAAAAACATTGGCGTAGCAGCGCCTACAGCGCCCACGGACGAAGCTTTTAGTACGTCACGACGGGACCAGCCGGATGCAGACTTGTTAGACTTATCAGATTTTACATCTGTCATGGCAATCTCCTAATTATATTTATACGTTATCCAAGCGAACAACCACAGTTGCACGGGCAACGTCATTACAGTGTATCTGTATCTAACAATTAGAAAATTAGACCATAGGATGTTAGACCAAGGTATAATTTTATAGGTTCTGGCCCTATTTTAGGGCATGGCTAAGTATCCTTGAAAGTAGCTCATTTTAGTTGTTATAGATTGCTTCGTCCGGCTGGCAATGACACAATTGGCAACCATTGAGATCAGCCTATCTTACTAACACCAAAGGTCACCGATTTATGTCCAATCAAGCTTTACAGAAGCCCCTAAATATTGCCGTACTAACGGTTTCCGATACGCGTACCATGGCTACCGACAAGTCGGGTGCCCTATTGGTTGAGCGCTTGCAGGCAGCGGGGCATAGTTTGGCCCAGCATGTCATTGTTAAAGATGATGTGTATCAGATTCGCGCCGTCGTCAGCCAGTGGATTGCGCAGCAGTCGGTACATGCTGTATTAATTACCGGGGGCACGGGCTTTACTGCCCGTGATACCACTCCGGATGCTTTACTGCCTTTATTTGATCAGGTTATCGATGGCTATGGTGAAGTGTTCCGTTATTTATCTTTGCAGGAAATCGGCACCTCTACTATCCAGTCGCGGGCGGTAGCCGGCGTGGCTAATCGTACAGTTATCTTCGCTATGCCAGGTTCTACTGGGGCTTGCAGAATGGCTTGGGATAACATTATTTGTGAACAGTTGGACAATCGTCACCGGCCATGTAATTTTGTCGACATGGTGACCTTCTTTCAGGCGCATCAGACAGAGGAATAAAGCATGAGCAAACAACCTGGGCTGATGTCTGTTGCCGATGCTTTGAGCAATATTATGGCTGATGCTAGCTGTCTTTTGAGCGCTGAGACCATACCATTGCAGCAAGCCTATGGGCGTGTGTTGGCAGAAGATTTGCAGGCCCGGGTAAATGTGCCTCCTGCTGACAATAGTGCCATGGATGGGTATGCTTTGCGCATGGCCGACTTGGCACAAGGTAGCATTCCTATTAGCCAGCGGATTGCTGCCGGGCAGGCTCCACAGCCGTTGCAACCCCAGACCTGTGCGCGTATTTTTACTGGTGCTGAATTGCCAGCGGGTGCTGAATTGGTCGTTATGCAGGAACAAACACAGCAGCTTGATGATGGTATTCGCGTTATTGGAGAACATCATGCCGGTGCCTTTATTCGCCGCACCGGTCAAGACGTAAAGCGCGGTGCCTTGGTGCTGACTAAAGGCACCTTGTTGTCAGCCCGGCATATGGGGGTGTTGGCTTCCATAGGTGTTGCCCAAGTGGATGTATACCGGCGCTTGAAGGTGTCCATACTGTCCACGGGTAGTGAATTGGTGAACCCAGGTGCCGATTTACAAACGGGTCAAATCTATAATTCCAACAGTTTCCAATTAGCAGGCTTATTGGCACAACTAGGCATGGAGCTAGTTGATGTTGGGACCATTGGTGATAACCCCCAAACGACTCGTGATGCCTTGTCCAGAGCAGCCGCCCAAGGGGATATTGTTATCACTAGTGGAGGTGTATCGGTAGGTGAAGAAGACTACGTAAAATCCAGTGTTGAAGCTTTAGGTGAACTGGGAGTATGGAAACTGGCCATCAAACCTGGCAAACCTCTGGCCTTTGGCCATATAGGGCAGACCCCATTTTTTGGCTTGCCTGGTAATCCGGCTAGTGTGCTGGTGACCTTTATGGCCATTGTTAAGCCCTATCTGTTGGCAAAGCAGGGCGTTATAGGTGCAACGGATTACAGTTTACCGGTGCAATTGATTAATCCACCAGCCAAGCCTTCCATGCGACAAGAATATCTACGGGCCCGTATTATTGGCCAACATAATGGTCTGCTACAGGTTGAAGCTATGAGCAATCAGAGTTCCGGAGTATTGAGTACGGCCATGCACAGCGACGGTTTGGCAGTAGTGGCGGTAAATACCTGTGGTGCCGAGGCGCGAATAACACAATTTTTGCCATTTACTTGATGTAAAAGGGAAAATGCTACTAATCACACTTGAGATCAGGGCTCCGATTGCCTATACTAGCGCCCTCACTTGCAACAACACTTTGGTGCTGGGGTAAGTCGACATCATGGTAGTCTTATTGGTCCTCTCGCAACAATAAGCCGTGAATCCGGTCAGGCCTGGAAGGGAGCAGCCGCAGCGGTGGATTTGGGTGCCGGGATGTGGCTGGTAAGGCTGCCTCCATTCTATTGATTTCATTGTATATTTTCCTTTTTCATGAGCTAAGTGGGGCACATGGTGGGGCACAATGGTTCAAACTTCAGCGTATGTTTATAAGTCTAGACACAACGTTTTCTACTTCCGTCTGAGGACTCCTCAGGATATTCAAAACCTAACTTCACAGAGGCAAATTCGACGCTCTCTGAAGACCTCCAATAGAAGGCAAGCATGTATCGCTGCAGCTCAGTGGTTAGAGTCCTGTGAAAGAGCGTTCAATGAAGCGCGTAGTAGCGGTCATTTACCATTGAGATTTTACAGCTAACGAACCTGAAACTAAGTGGGTGACTGATATAACGG
>JASMLZ010000069.1 GCA_030748435.1 Gammaproteobacteria bacterium
ACATGATAAAATCGGTTATTTTCGCACTTCACTGCGTTGCTCATTTTGCCCATAGCCACCACTATGCGCTGCAATGAGTGCCTTGTGAATCACAAAAATCCCTCCCTTTTCTTTATGCCATTTTATAGTGCTTCCGCTCTAGCATCTGTTTCAATAATAATACGAATATGATACGTTGGTAACTGGATATCTTTAAATAGCCAATTTTTAAAATTTTAAGCATACCAATTTTGTCATTAATGAAAACCTTAAATCATCTGGCTTTGGCGGCTATCAAAGTTAATCTGAGCAAACACCAGTCGACACCGCTCTATCGGCAGTTGTTTGAGCAACTACGAGAATTGATTATAAGTGGCCAAATTACAGCCAACGAGCTCCTGCCGGCCAGTCGTTCTCTGGCCCAAGAACTGGGGGTGTCACGCACTACCATTTTGAATGCCTATGATCAGCTACTCACCGAGGGATACCTGATCAGCCGCCCTGGTGCAGGTATCTATGTAGCCCCAACCATTGCCTCAATGGAAGCCGTTTCACCTGCGCCAGCCATCAAGCATCAACCGTCCGCACCGGCTCTTTATCAAGGATTTAGCTCTGGCCCGGATACCCAAGCTTTTCCATTTCCCTTATGGGCCCGCTGTTTAGCCAAGTCATGGCGGCATCCGGATAATAATCTGTTGAGTGAATACCACCCCGGTGGTTATTGGCCCCTGCGCCAGCAAATTTGCCAATACCTGAAACGTATGCGAGGTCTGGAATGCCAACCACGTCAGGTTATCGTCACCGCCGGGCATCGTGATGCCCTGTCCCTTATCAGTAAACTATTGTGCCAACCCAAGGATAGGGTAATGCTGGAAAATCCCGGCTACCCACTGGCCAGCCGTGTGATCCAAAGTTTAGGGCTAAATACAACCTATTGTGAGGTTGATAAGTCTGGTGCCCAACCTCCTGCCCAGCAGCGCAACAAGCAAGCAGCCAAAGTCTGCATACTCACTACGACACGCCACTTCCCACTGGGGTTTGCCATGACAGGAGCACGGCGCCAAGCATGGCTAAACTATGCTCAACAATCTGACAGTTGGCTGGTCGAAGATGACTATGACAGTGAATTTATCTACAGTGGCACTCCCCCGCCGCCCTTGTTTAATCTCAACCATAATCAACACACCCTGTTTCTGGGTACCTTTTCCAAGCTGATGTTTCAACATTTTCGCTTGGGCTATCTGGTGGTGCCAGAATCCTTGGTAGCACTTGCTGAAGCCATCCAAATGGAACTGGGAGCCATGGCTTCTGTGCATATTCAACCGGCTCTGGCGAGCTTTCTGGCAGACCGGCACTTCTCCAGCCATATGCGCAAAATGCGCAAACTCTACCAACACAAAGGTAATATACTGGCCCACTGCATCAACCAGGAACTAAGGCCCTGGCTGGCCGCCAAAACACCCACAGGGGGTATGCACCTATTGGCTTTGGCAAATACCGATCTGAATGACTTGGCAGTAGAGCAACAGGCACAGTCTTATGGTATCTATTGCCCAGCCCTATCAAGATATTTTCAGCATACTGCTAAACCACCGCAGGGTTTTTTACTGGGCTTTTCCGGTACCACTATTGAACAGATACACAGTAATACCGGCATACTTAAGCAAATATTGCAGTCGAGCTAAAGCTCTGGGTTATGTTATTTGTTGGACTAGAGGATCAGGTCGAGTTTTAGCCTTGGTGTAGGTCGGGTTTTAACCCGACAATGTCGGACTAAAGTCCGACCCACGGTCAACCTGTGTAAGACAAGCGTATTAGGAGCATAATGACACGTTTAATATTCACGCGACAATAGCTGCAGCTTAAGGCTAACACTATCTCCACTGCCATGGTGGCTGTACTCCCCGGCTATGGCACCCACGCTCTTAGTGTAGCTTAAAGTAGCTTTTACATCATCACTGTAGTTATAGGACAGGCTGGCTTTGGTGCGGCCTGAAGCATCCGTCAGATTGTGCAAACTGGACAAGGATAGGCTGTAATCACTCTGCAGAATACTGGCCCAGCGCAAACTCAGCGCTGTGTAGTAGCGCCCGTAGAGGCTTGTTTCAATATCATGGCTAACTGCTAGCCCCTGCCAACTTGCGGTATGGGTTTGCCACACCGGGCTGGCATAGCCAAGACCATTATCAAAATATTGTGCTCGCACACTGATCTGGTAGTCATCATGGTCACTATAGGCATAGGATGTGCCAAGAGTGGACTGAGCCAACCACCGCTGACTGCGGTCAGTGCTTATGGCATTGCTATCCAACGCCACAGTTTGCACACCATGATGCACAACCAGCTCCGCAAAATAATTAAAGTCATTACTAGGCAGGTAGGCTGTAGCAGCTATGCTGTTATGACCATTAGGGCGGCTTAAGGCTGCCAGACTCACCTCATTAACATCAAGCAACCATTCACCTTTTAGACCCACCGTTTGGTTGCCGATACCTGTCAACGGTACCAAATAGGCGTAGTAATTGTTATTACCCGTGGGAAAATGCACCTTTAAGGCATCCGTCCCGGCTCGTGCGGCTTCCGGATCCTTGGCATTAATGGTATTGCTATTGATAAGGTCAGCCGGGCTATAAAAATAACCTACTCCCCAATGCATTACCTGACGGCCAGCGCGCAAGTACCATTGCTCATCAATAGTCCAGTCGACAATGGCCTCACGCAGGCTAGTGTCATTAGCATCCTGAGTAATACTGTAATCGGCTTTTAACAGGCCACGCAGGGTAGCAGATGGACGAACGTCAAAGGTCAGCGTACCTGCCGCTTCGATCTGGTCATTGGTAGTTTTACCATTGGCCTTATGGTCACCCCGGCTACTGGTAGCCGTTAGAGTAATATCGCCGTTAAGCAGATAAGTTTCGCTGCCCTGCAAGAACTCTTGCGCCAAATCTACGCCATCTTCCTCAGCCTCGCTTAACAGACCCTCACTAAATAAAGCCTCCTCGGTAACCAGTTCATCATCCTCTGTTGCGCCAAACAGAGCATCTTCACTAGTGTTATTACCACCAAACAGACTATCTTCATCTATAGCCGTATCATTGGTACTGCCAATTGGACTTATTGACAGTATCAGGACAGCAAGTAGTAACTGTCGTGTGTTCATGTTCTACACCTGTTGCTAGCGGTTGACACGTTCTACATAGGCTTTGGTAAAGGTTGATTCAGCCAATTTTGTGGTACTCACCTTGTTAAAGCTAAAGGTGGTTTTATTACCTTTAATCACTTCATCCACAAAAATTCTTTTGGTGGCAATATAAATACCACCAGATTTGGTATAAGTAGGCCAATAAGCGGTACGCATTAGTTGGTCACTAACACTGTAGTTTTCGGCTTTTAAGATCAAATTGGGCTTTTTTAGCACATACAATATCTGCTTTGGGTAGGTGACCTCATCGTGTTTGGCCTGTAACTGCAATATATAAACAGGGAATTTGCCTAACTTGCCTGCCTTTTTGCCCACCACATCATAGTCTTCATATAGAGCCGATCGACGAAAGTCGGAATTACGGGCATTGGAATTATCAAAACGGTCTTTCATGGAGCGGATAGAAAACTTGCGGCTGTGGGGATCATAAAACCAGAGCACATCCTCAACCCGCAGATAGCCCTGCCCGGTCTTGTAACTAGGCTCTTGAAACAGCATTAAAAATTTGTCCTGATAATCTCGCCGAAACATACGCACTACACGCTTGTCGGTACCATCTTCCACATTCTCACGAATCATAGTAGCAAGCAAGGATATATCAGCATCCATACGATTGGTATTTTTATCTATATTGTGCAAAATCTGATTATCATCGGCTAGCACAAGAGTCGAGAAAAGCATGGCAGTGGCCATACAAAAATGCCTACCAAATTGGAACAAGCGCACCTATAACCCCTTATTTGCAGACTGCATCTAACACCAATTTACCGCTTTATTAGTCAAAAAAGCGCCTATTTACACAAACTTTACACAGTTTAACAAAATCCCTTATTCCTATACCATAAAACAATTTGTCATACTAAATGCGTGCCACAATATGCTGATGGAGCCGCTTATGCCATTGATTGATTTTCAACAGGTCCACAAAAACTACCCATTGGGAAAAACCATAGTGCATGCTCTACAAGGCGTGTCCTTGCAAGTACAAGAAGGTGATTTTGTTACTATCAGTGGCCCTTCAGGCTCTGGCAAATCAACTATCCTTAATATGATTGGCTGTATTGACACGCCTAGCGCAGGCGAAGTGATTATTCATGGCACTCAAACATCAACGCTTAAGGATCGCCAAATAACTGCATTGCGCCACCGTACATTAGGTTTTATTTTTCAGAACTTTAATCTCATTCCAGTGCTCAGTGTATATGAAAATATTGAATTCCCTCTATTGCTTGGTGATACCAAAGATGACCCATTCAAGCAGTGGTCAGAGCCGGAAAAACGTGACTGGATCAACTATCTGATTAGGCAAGTAGGGCTTGAGGACTATGCCCAGCGCCGCCCTGCCGAATTATCTGGCGGCCAACGCCAACGGGTAGCTATTGCTCGCGCTCTAGCTACCAAACCTACCATTGTTCTGGCAGACGAACCGACGGCCAATTTGGACTCCGTCACCGGTGACCAGATTATTCAGCTAATGCGCGAAATGAATCAAACCTTAGGTACAACATTCGTGTTCTCCACCCACGATCCCAATGTGTTGGAAGTGGCCGACCATGTAATAAAAATACGCGATGGGCAGGTCGAACAGGATTATCGGGTTAAGGGTCAGGCCGAGGGGTAACCACCATGTTAAGCAAACTCGCATTGCGCAACCTTCTGCAACACAGGAGCAAAAGCCTGATTGTGGGTGCACTAATGGCGTTTGGGGTGATGCTGCTGGTGGTAGGTAATTCGGTAATGGACACACTGGCCTATAAAATGCGCACCAGTTTTACTAATCAATATAGCGGTGATCTATTTATCTATACAGATCCCGTAGCCAAAGCCAACCTAGAATTCCAGCAGCGCTTGGCCAATATGCCTGCCAGAGCTCAGCAAAGGATGGCCAATGCCCCCCCTACCAAAGAAGACAATACCAGTATTTTTTCCGCTTTTGGTAGCAGCGCTGCGGCAGCACTGCCCGCAATGGATGAGCACTGGCAAGCCCTGACAGAAATAGACATGATCGAGGCCGTATCACCCCAGACCATTGGTATTGCCAATGTGCAAAATGGTGAGGGGGCAGAAACCCGCACCATGTTCTGGGGTCTGGATGCACAAGCTTGGCAAAGCATGGGCTTTGCCCAGCATTTACAATGGCAGGCTGGTTCTTTTTGGCAACCGGGTGACAAGGCTATTGCCCTTAGTAAGGATGTGGCAGATAGTTACGCCCACAGTCTAGGCCGCAAGGTGGAAATAGGTGAAGAAATCCTGATGACCGTTAACAGTGAAGTCGGCATAGTGATTCGCCCCGTTAAAGTCAGTGGTATTTTCAGTTTTAAAACCACAGCCGCCCCACAGCTTGGATTTATGAGTCTAGTCGACCTAAATACCAGCCAGAGCTTACTGGGTCTGCATATAGATACCAGTGCAGCGGGCCAGTTGAATGCAGCAGAGCAAGCCTTGATTGCTAACAGCACGGAAGACAGTCTGTTCGGAGGTGACGATTTATTTGCCAGCAGCGCTGAGGCTAGTATTGATAGTGCCAGTTTGGAAGCCGAACTAATAGCCAGTCTGGCCTCCAGCAAACAGCAGCAACCCAGATCTACGCGGCAGTATAACTTTGTTATTGTCAAACTAAAGGCAGGCATCAGCACGGCCCAAGCTCGGCAACAGTTGCAGCACTGGTTTCAAGAACGCAACCTAATCTGGACCACTGGTGACTGGCAACAGGCCGCCGGCATGATCGCCACTATGGCTGATAATATCAGTTGGGTACTCAATGGTTTTATGGTGCTAATTGCTGTGGTATCTATCATTATTATTATGAATACCTTGGTGATCTCAGTAACCGAACGGATGGTGGAAATAGGTACCATGCGCGCTCTGGGAGGCCAACGAGGATTTATCCGCCGTTTGATCTTGCTGGAAACTCTGGTGCTGGCTCTGGCTGCTGGTATAGCTGGCGTTATAGCTGCCAGTATCGTTATCGCTATATTAGCCAGTATTGGTATCGAGCCATCCAATAGCTTATTTTATTTGGTGTTTGGCGGCGAACCTCTTTATCCAGAGCTTTCTATACAGGCTATCATTAATGCTTTCATAATGATGATCGTAGCAGCACTATTAGCCAGTTTGTACCCTCTGGGCATTGCTCTGAAAATTAGTCCTGTTAAAGCCATGCAAGGTTAAGGAGAATATGATGACATGGTTCAAATTAGCCTTACGTAATGTCTTTCGTCAGAAAAAACGCAGCTTTTTGCTCGCTGGTGCCATCGCCTTTGGCATGCTCGCCATTACTTTATTAAACACCTTAACCGGAGCCATGGGCACCGCAGTAAAAACCAACTTTAGTACCGCACTGGGTGGGCATGTTTATATTGCTGGTGAAGTAGTATCCCAGCGTGGCTACAGCAACAGCCAAATTAACCAACCAGAAATTGTCGCTCAGGCAATAGCCCAGCTAAGTGTACCGATACGTGAAATAAAACAACGTTCCGCCTCGCGGGTACAGTTTATTAATGGCAGTTCCAGTGCCAACATTCAAGTACAGGGTATTGAGCTAAGCAACGAAAAACTGTTGTTCAAGCGCCTGCGGTTAGTCGCTGGTAGCCTGCAACAATTATCCCAGTCAGGTACCGTTGCCCTACCAGTAAATAAAGCCCGCGATTTAAATATCAAACTGGGTGATAAGATCTTGGCCAAGGCCGAAACCATGAGCGGGCAACAAAACCTGCTGGAGTGGGAAGTGGTTGCTCTATTTGCTGATCAAGCCAGTTTTGGCCGCACCAGTGCCTATGCTAATCTTGCTACGGTAAACCAAATGCTCAACATTCCGACTGACAACTTCCAACGGGTCAATCTATTGTTAGGCAATCTCGATGATATGCACAAGGCCACAGAGGAATTAAATCAGGCTCTGGCCAAGCTGGCCAGCCTTAAGCCGGAAGAAACAGATAGTACCTTTGGTCCATGGCGACGTATGATGCGAGGAGACCGGGCCTACATTGAGGAACCTTGGTCGGGTACACGCTTTGACATCACCAATCTGGATGATATTACCGCCAATGTCATGTCTATGGTTGAGGGGCTGAATTTAGTGGCAAAACTGATTTTCGCCATTATGCTGGTCATTACTCTAGTGGGCATTTCCAATAGCTATCGCATGGTACTACTGGAACGGGTAGCTGAAATTGGCAATATGCGAGCCATGGGTGCCCAGGCCAGCAGCGTTTTTCGTCTGTTTATCTATGAAGCCTTGATTTTAGCCTTGCTGGGTATCGCTGTGGGTCTGATAGTGGCCATTGCTGGAATCTTTGCCATTGAAGCTATCACCTTTGCAGCCAACCGTGGGCCAGTGCGTATGTTCACCGTGGCTGGACACCTGCCCATGATTATCAGTATAAGTGGCATTGCCATCAGTGCCGGCCTTATTATACTGATGGCTATGCTGGCAGCCTACTTGCCGGCCCGTGGAGCGGCCCTGCTGGATCCAGCTGAAGCCTTGCGCTCAGCAACATAAACAGGCTCTTGCCTGATGCAAGAACCTGTTACCGCTATATTTTAGGCTAGCTTGCTATTGGTGCCGCTAATCACAACTATTTAGATCACAATAGCTGGCCACTTCAGCCGCCGTTACCGCCGTCATATTAAACATGCCACGGGCTGATACGGATGGGATAACAATATGCGCCGGTTTAGCCAAACCATGGACAAACGGGCCTATCAATAAGGCATCAGTAAGCGAACGAATCAAGCCAAGGGTGATATTAGCCGTATCCAGATTAGGCATAATCAAAAGGTTAGGTTGACCAGTCAAGTTGGCATCCTGATAAATGGTTTTCCGCAAACTTTCGTTCATGGCCGTATAGGCATGCATTTCACCTTCTATCTCAGCCTCGGGGTGACGCTCTCGCAGAATATCTGCTGCTGCGCGCATTTTAGAAGCTTCGGGAACACTGGAGGTACCAAAATTGGAGTGCGACAATAGGGCTACCTTGGGCTGAATACCAAACTGTCGCACAAAATCCATGCTGGTCTCAGTAGTGGCAACGATTTCCTCAGTGCCGGGATCCACCGTCAGGAAAGCATCTGCCAAAAATAGCGGGCCACTGGGTAACAACAAAACACATACAGACGACACATGGGTATCTGGCGTTGCCGAACCCAACACCTGATGCAAGACTTTAAAGTGTTTATCAAAACGGCCTACCTTGCCGCAAATCATGCCGTGCACTTCCCCCATATCCACCATAACAGCGGCCAAAGCCGAAGCATTATGCAACATATCAGCCCTTGCTGTTGCCACAGATACTCCTTTACGACCTACCTTGGCATGATAGTGCTGCCAATAGCGATCCTCATTATCCGTGGCTGGATCAAAGACATCAACGTCCTCACCCAAACGATAACGCAGGCTCAGGCGATGCATGGTTTCCTGCATAATACTCTTACGGCCAATCAGCAGTGGCTTGGCCACACCTTCATCAACAATTGCTTGAATAGCCATTAAAACGTCGTCATCTTCACCCTCGGCAAATACCAAACGGCGTTGCGGACCGGTTTTAGCCTTTTCAATCATGGGCTGCATAAATAGACCGGACTGGTTGATAAAACCATTTAACTTTTCACGGTAAGCATCCAAATCCTCGATGGGCCGCGTAGCCACACCACTTTCCATGGCCGCCTTTACTACAGCCACAGGGACTTCTTCAATCAAACGCGAATCAAATGGTTTAGGGATCAAATATTCACGACCAAAACGGAACTCTTCTCCTTTATAGGCCTGGGCCACAACATCAGTTGCTTCCTTGCAGGCCAAATCTGCTATAGCTTTTACACAGGCCTGTTTCATGGCTTCATTAATGGTAGTCGCACCACAATCGAGAGCCCCACGGAAGATAAACGGGAAACACAGAACATTATTTACCTGATTGGGGTAATCCGAACGCCCTGTGGCCATAATCGCATCTGGGCGCACAGCCAAAGCATCTTCTGGCATAATTTCGGGTGTGGGATTGGACATAGCCAGAATCAGAGGGTCCTTGGCCATGGTCTTCACCATATCCTGAGTTAACACCCCCGGGCCGGACAGGCCCATAAACAAGTCAGCACCTACCATGGCATCAGCCAATGTACGTGCCTCAGTTTGCAAAGCGTATTTTTCTTTCCACGGGTTCATACCCGCTTCACGGCCTTTGTAAATAACCCCGGTGCGGTCAACCATGGCAACATTTTCACGCGGCAAACCCATACTTACCAGCAAGTCCAGACAGGCGATACTGGCAGCACCTGCGCCTGAACCGACCACCTTGATATCTTCAATGTTTTTGCCAACCACACGCAAACCATTGTAGACAGCGGCCGCCGCCACAATAGCCGTACCATGCTGGTCATCGTGAAATACCGGAATATTCATGCGCTCGCGACACCGCTGCTCCACCATAAAGCATTCTGGTGCTTTGATATCTTCCAGATTAATACCACCAAAAGTCGGCTCCAAGGAGCAGATAATGTCCACCAGCTTATCAACGTCTTTTTCCTGCACTTCAATATCAAAAACATCAATATTGGCAAATTTCTTAAACAGTACAGCCTTGCCTTCCATCACCGGTTTGGAGGCTAATGGGCCAATATCACCTAAACCCAACACGGCTGTACCATTAGAGATAACCCCCACCAGATTACCCCGGGCCGTGACTGCCGCGGCCTGGGTTTCATCTTCTACAATGGCTTCACAGGCAAAGGCCACACCGGGAGAATAGGCTCGAGATAAATCGCGTTTATTTGCCAAGGGTTTAGTGGGTTGGATGGCTAGCTTACCGGGAGTGGGCTCCATATGATAACGCATAGCACTGTCTTTGAGAGACTCAGACATTAGTATTCATTCCTGTTATAAATAGTGTTGTGGTGTATTTTTTAGTGAGCACACTGCAATGCAAAGCGCTCTGTGCACGTGATCATGGTCACGACACTAATCAAACCTACAGGGTGACTACAGGCATGTTGGCTATATATGACCTTTTATAAAGGCCAGCCTTAATGAGGCTGTATAAACAACAGTGCTTATACGGTCTCATGTGCAAGGGCTTGCTAGAACTAACGACAATATCAGACTATATGGGTTGTGCCAGCCTGATGCCCTTGTGCAACAAAACTCAAAATGGGTTGGTGAGTTCTTAATTTACTGTAAATATATTACAAAAATAACATCTGCATAGCCAGTAAAAGACCATTAATTTTGGTAATTATGTAATATATTTACATGTTTTAGACAACAGAGATAAAGTATACCTCTATTCTAAGCATGAGAAAATAAGGGAGTGCATGGAGAAGTCATCATTTTGTCCAGCATGCACAAGGCCAAACAGCAGCACAAATGCCGTGACTCAGGTATTTATTGTTAGCTTACTAACCAGTTATTAATCCCAAGTACGTGCCATATTAAAAAACTCAGCATTAGGCTGAATAGAAGCAAAGTTAACCATACGGTTACTAAGACCAAAAAAGGCAGTAATAGCGGCAATATCCCAGATATCTTCATCACTAAAATCATGCTTACGCAAGACAACAAAATCTTCATCAGCTGTAGCTTGAGCGTGATGGGATATTTTTAAGGCAAAATCCAACATGGCCTTTTGGCGCGCGCTGATATCAGCCTTGCGATAATTGACAGCCACTTGATCAGCCACCAGGGCATGCTTGGCACGAATCCGCAATATAGCCCCATGGGCCACCACACAATACAAACATTCATTGCGGTTGGAGGTGGCCACAATAATCATCTCGCGCTCGGCTTGTGACAGACCACTTGGCTTGTTCATCAAGGCATCGTGATAATCCATAAAGGCGCGTAATTCCAGAGGCCTGTGCCCAAGGGCCAAGAACACATTAGGCACAAAACCAGCCTTTTCCTGTATCACCAAAACCCGGTCACGTAAGTCGTCAGGCAAGCTCATAATATCAGCAGTGGGATAGCGGGAAATAGACTCACTCATAGTGTTTCCTAGGCATTAACATTAACAACATAGCGGCCACGTACCTGACCCGCCATTTGCTGGTTCGCTACATCGACTGCCTCTGACAAATTAATCTCTGTCATTATAGCTTCGATCTTGCCAATATCCAGATCCTGTGCCAGACGCTGCCAGGCTTCAACACGGTCTGCCCTAGAGCGATAAACACTATCTATACCAGCCAGTGTCACACCACGCAGTATAAAAGGCATCACCGTGGCCGGCAAATCAAAGCCCTGAGCCAGGCCACAAGCAGCAACAGTACCACCGTACTTAGTAGTTGCACAGGCATTAGCCAGTGTATGACTACCAACGGCATCAACTACACCAGCCCAACGCTCCTTACCTAACGCACGCCCCTTTTCGCTTAATTGAGCACGGTCGATCACCTCTGAAGCACCTAAACTCTTTAAATAATCAGCTTCTTCGGGCCGGCCACTGGATGCTACCACCGTATAGCCAAGCTTGGCTAATAAAGCAATGGCGACACTACCCACGCCACCGGCAGCACCGGTAACCAGAATCTCACCCTGCTCGGGAGTGACACCATTTTTTTCTAACGCCAACACACATAACATGGCCGTATAACCTGCCGTACCTATAGCCATCGCCTGCTTACTGGTAAAGGCTGCTGGCATAGGTACTAACCAGTCACCCTGCAATCGTACTTTCTGTGCCAAGCCTCCCCAATGGCTTTCTCCCACCCCAAAACCATTTAAAATAACCCGGTCTCCAGGGGCAAAGTCCGGATGCTCAGAGGCTTCTACAACACCGGCCACATCAATACCTGGCACCATAGGAAAGCTGCGCACTACGGGTGACTTACCGGTAATAGCTAAACTGTCCTTAAAGTTTAACGTAGAATAATCTACCTTGACTGTGACATCACCAGCCGGTAGTTGTTGCTCATTAACCTCGGTTAACTGAGCACGGTAACCATCGTCATCTTTATTGACTAGTATTGCTTTCATCTTCTCTCTACTCCATATTACAGCCCGGCAGGCTAGCAAAATAAATTTTTGTAAATACATCAACCGATGTCACACTTTGACTTAACTTGGCGCGCAAAATCGCTCCTTCCCAACCAATCCAAAAATAATTGGCCCACACCGCACAATCAACATCGTCGGCTATTTGCCCAGCCACTTTGGCCGCCAATAAACACGCCTCAATACGCCGCTGCCAATCAATAAAAACCGCCTCTAGCTGATCCCGTAGTAAAGGGTGAGTAGCGGCCACTTCCTGCCCCATATTACCTACCAAACAGCCGCGTCTAAATTGATAGCGCAATAAACCCTGTTTGCCATCATTAATAAAATCCATGATGCGTTGTAATGGCAAACGCTGTTCATTTAACAGCCAAAGATCCAGCTTGGCAGCAAAATACTTGCCATAGCCCACAACCACCTGCTGAGCAAAGTCTTCCTTACTGCTAAAGTAGTGATAAAACGAACCCTTGGGTACGCCAGTTTGTTTTAATACACGTTCCAGACCGACACTAGCAAAACCATATTCGGTTAGCAGCTCAATGCCACTCCGCAGCATACGTTCTTTGGTAGAACGTTGCTCAGAATCAATTTTAGGTGGTCTACCAGGACCACGTTTGGCTTTAATATTTTGCATAAACATAATAATAGACCAGTCGTCTATAAATTAACAGTCTAAGCTTTTAAGTCAATAATACTAAGGTCCAAGATGAACCTTGTAGATGACCTAAAGTCATGGCAGCCAACAAAATAAATCAGTTGCAGGCGGGCAGTAAGTATTGCAACATGCTCAAAAAAGCATACGCTGGAGCAAGGCATGGCCTCTAATGATCCATTATTACAGCCCTACCGGTTAAAACACTTAACCCTGAAAAATCGCATCATGACCACCGCCCATGAGCCAGCTTACCCAGAAGACGGCATGCCCAAAGCCCGTTATCGTGCTTATCACCAAGAACGCGCTAAAGCCGGGGTGGCCATGGTCATGACGGCAGGTTCGGCTACTGTTGCCAAAGACAGCCCACCAGTATTTAACAATATTCTGGCCTATAAGGACGAAGTGGTGCCTTATATGCGAGATATCGCTGATGCCTGTCATCAATATGACTGTGCAGTAATGATTCAGTTAACCCATCTGGGGCGCCGCACTGGCTGGGCTAAGGGCGACTGGTTACCAGCCGTCTCCCCCTCTCATTATCGTGAAACGTCTCATCGCGCCTTTCCCAAGCAGTTGGAAGACTGGGATATTGAACGCATCATCAAGGACTACGCTGACGCCGCTGAACGCATGTTTACTGCAGGTTTGGATGGTATTGAATTACAGGCTTATGGCCACTTGATGGATCAATTCTGGTCACCCGCAACCAACACTCTGGAAGGTCCTTATGGCGGTAGTTTGCATAACCGCTTACGCTTTACTCTGGAGGTCTTAGAGGCCATTCGCGCCCGGGTCGGTAACGACTTTATAGTGGGTGTGCGCTATACCGCCGACGAAGCCATGCAAGGCGGTATTACACCCTCCGAAGGACTGGAAATCTCTAAACTTCTGCGTGATACCGGTCAGGTCGATTTTTTAAATGTTATTCGTGGCCATATCGATACCGACCCCGCCCTGACCGATGTTATTCCAGTGATGGGCATGCCCAACTCTCCACATTTGGACTTTGCCGGGGCTGTGCGTGCTGCTACTGGCTTCCCGACTTTTCATGCCGCAAAAATTCCTGATGTAGCTACAGCAAGACACGCCATTGCGACTGGCAAACTGGATATGGTGGGCATGACTCGCGCCCATATGGCTGACCCCCATATTGTGCGCAAGATTATAGCGGGACGTGAAGATGATATTCGCCCCTGCGTTGGCGCCAACTATTGTCTGGATCGTATCTATCAGGCTGGCGATGCCTTTTGTATGCACAATGCCGCTACAGGCCGCGAACTGACCATGCCCCACGATATTGCCGCAGCCGATATAAGCAAGCGGCTAGTCATAATAGGTGCCGGACCCGGTGGTCTGGAAGCAGCGCGTGTAGCAGCCGAACGGGGCCATAAGGTGATTGTGCTGGAAGCCGCCGCCGAACCCGGTGGGCAGGTGCGGTTAGCCGCGCAAACGCCGCGTCGGCAGGAAATCAACGCTATTATCGAGTGGCGCATGGCCCAATGTATGGCGCGTGAGGTGGAATTCCGTTTTAACACCTGGGCCGAAGCAGCAGATGTGCTGGCTCTTAACCCTGATGTCGTTATTGTCGCCACTGGTGGCATACCTAACACAGAACTGCTAAGCATAGGCAATGAATTGGCCGTATCCGCTTGGGATATTCTTGCTGGCGATGTAAAACCCGGTCAAAATGTGCTTATATTTGATGATGCCGGCGACCACCCCGCCTTACAGGCAGCAGAAATAATCGCCAATAGTGGTGCTAAAGTTGAAATCATGACACCTGACCGCAGTTTCTCACCCGAAGTCATGGCCATGAATTTGGTACCTTATATGCGATCCTTACAGGATAAAGCAGTGACCTTTACCGTCACCTACCGTGCTACCAAAGCGCAACGCAAAGGCAATCATATCAAAGTGACCCTAAGTAGTGATTATGGCAGCGTCAACAAGTACCGTGAAGTCGATCAACTAGTCATTAACCATGGCACCCTGCCTCTGGATGATATTTATTTCGATCTTAAAGCCGATTCCAGCAATGGTGGTGAATTGGATCACGAAGCCTTTATAAACGGCAGGCCACAAACCCTGGTGCGCAATGCCGCTGGTAGATATCAGCTATTTCGCATTGGCGATGCCGTGGCGGCGCGTAATATCCACGCCGCCATTTATGATGCCCTGCGGCTGGTCAAAGACCTTTAAGGAAACAATATGCAGGGCACACAAAGACCCAGCCACTAGTATATATAATGTCTACAGGTGGCCCGCTTCAGTTAACACTTTACGCGCCACGCGGAAACATTCCAGCGCCTGTGGTACCCCACAATAAATACCTATCACATGGCAAGCCGCACGAATTTCTTCCTTGCTGCAACCGTTAGTCAGGGCACCCCGACAATGGGTTTCCCATTCATGCATCTTACCTAACGCCCCCAGCATCGCCAGATTCATCATAGAGCGGGTCTTGGCATCAACAGCATCATCTCCCCAGCCAAAGCCCCAACACCAGGCCGTCATGGCTTCTTGAAAGGGGCGCGTAAAATCATCGGCAGCAGCTAAATTTTGGGCTACGTAGTCGGCGCCCAAAGTGGCCTTACGCTGTTCTAAACCGCGTTCAAATAAATCCTGCTGCATAAGTATCTCCAGCTTCAATAGTTGGTTGGTGGTTGACTGTTGGCTGCAGTGCACAACAGACGCATATGGCCATTATGCCCCAAGTAGCAACACACCAGTAGTAACAAAACCCGCCAAAAACAAGGTTTCGGCCACTAACAGTGCAACAGCGGCGCCACCCACCTTAAAAATATCATGCAAGGAGGTCTTCATACCTACAGCCGCAATGGCGGTAAGCAAGGCCCAGCGTGATATGGACGCAGTAAATTCGGTGATGACGGCTGGAATCACGCCAAAAGAATTCAGCGCTGCCAGAACCACAAAACCAACCACAAACAGGGGCAAGAAAGGTGGACGCTTATCGCTGGCAACAGCGCCACTGTGCCGTGACCAGATAATCATGCTAGCTATTACGACCACCGGTGCCAACATGGCAACCCGGATCAACTTAACTAGCGTAGCCAATTCGCCGGTTTGTTCTGAGACAGAAAACCCGGCGCCAACCACCTGTGCCACATCATGAATAGTAGCGCCCAGAAAAATACCCATACCAAAGTCATTAAAACCAATTTGCACGGCCAAAATTGGATACAGGATCATAGCTAGCGTCGATAACAATGTTACCCCAACCACGGTAAATACCAACCGTTCTTCGCTGCGCTCATCCCTTGGCAAGATAGCTGCAATAGCAATGGCTGCCGAGGCACCACAGATAGCAACAGACCCAGAAGACAAGAAGGCAAAGCGGTAACGATGACCAAATAAGGGAGCCACCAGAAAACCAAAGGCAATGGTGGCCAACAGCGAGCCTATAATCAGCCCTACAATAGGTAAGCCCAACTCGGCTACCATACCCACACTGATGCGCAAACCCAATAGGGCAATACCAAAGCGCAACACAGCTCGGGCAGAAAACTCAATACCCTGCACACACTTACCATCTTGAGATAAGAAGTTGAGCGCAATACCAAATAGCAATGCCATCAACATGGCTGGAGCACCATAGTGGTCAGAGATAAATTGCCCACTAACCGCTACCAGGGCAGATACCAAAAAACCAGGCAAGAGGGCATCAGCACGAGCGCGCATTGACGCCGGAAGGAGAGACAACATGTTTTATATCCTTTATATCTAAAATCGTTTTTTAGAATTTTGACCAGTCAGGTCCATGGGCGATATTAGTAGGCTCCAACAGCACCAATAAGCCACCCAATGGTGTTATTTTTTATGCTCTTAATTACCACTTAACCAGCCGTTCATTTGCCTCACCCAGCAGAGTATAAGTACTCCCTATAAGCAACACAAGGGCTGACAGAACAACCTGTTCCATGCCCTTGATAGGGACCCTTTATAAGCATACAGCAACCAGTTTACCTTCCAGCCTGGCCTTGATCTGACCATCTTCAAAGGCCTCTATACAAGCGGCAATGGAACCCTTGCCTGTGCTACGCAGTTTGCTCAGCCATAACTGTAACTCTGCTTCCTCGACACTAATTTGTGCCACAATTTCATTAACGATAGGCGCCAAATAAGTGATCTGTGCTT